>CALMXT010000108.1 GCA_937871125.1 uncultured Zoogloea sp.
CCGTGGTGGGCGACCGGGTCACCGGCGTGGTCACCCAGATCGGCCTGCGCTTCGAAGCCCCGGCCGTGGTGCTCACCGCCGGCACCTTCCTCAACGGCCTGATCCACGTGGGCCTGCAAAACTACTCCGCCGGCCGCGCGGGCGACCCGCCGGCGATCAGCCTCGGCCAACGCCTGAAGGAACTGGCCCTGCCGCAAGGCCGCCTCAAAACCGGCACCCCGCCGCGCCTCGACGCCCGCAGCATCGATTTCTCGGCGATGCAGGAGCAACCGGGCGACGATCCGGTGCCGGTGTTCAGCTTCCTTGGCAGCGCGGCCCAACACCCGCGCCAGCTGCCATGCTGGATCACCAACACCAACAGCCGCACCCACGACATCATCCGCGCCAACCTCGACCGTTCGCCGATGTATTCCGGCGTGATCGAAGGGGTCGGCCCGCGCTATTGCCCGAGCATCGAAGACAAGATCCACCGCTTCGCCGACAAGGACAGCCATCACGTCTTCCTCGAGCCCGAAGGCCTCGACACCCACGAAATCTACCCCAACGGAATCTCCACCAGCCTGCCCTTCGACGTGCAGCTGGATATCGTGCGTTCGATCCGCGGCCTCGAAAACTGCCACATCCTGCGTCCCGGCTACGCCATCGAATACGACTACTTCGACCCGCGGAACCTCAAATCCAGCCTCGAAACCAAGTCGATTTCCGGCCTCTTCTTCGCCGGCCAGATCAACGGCACCACCGGCTACGAAGAAGCCGCCGCCCAGGGTTTGCTGGCCGGCATCAACGCCGCGTTGCAGGTGAAGGGCCAGGATGCCTGGTGCCCGCGCCGCGACGAGGCCTACCTGGGCGTGCTCGTAGACGACCTGATCACCCGCGGCGTCACCGAGCCCTACCGGATGTTCACCTCCCGCGCCGAATTCCGCCTCAGCCTGCGCGAGGACAACGCCGACCTGCGCCTCACCGAAACCGGCCGCAAGCTGGGTCTGGTGGACGACCTCCGCTGGGCGGCCTTCTGCACCAAACGCGAAGCCATCGAACGCGAAACCGCCCGTCTGCGTGCCACCTGGGCAACCCCGGCCAAAGTGCCGGCCGAAGCCGCCGAAGCCGTGCTCGGCAAGGCCATCGAACGGGAATACGCGTTCTTCGAACTGCTGCGCCGACCGGCCGTCCGTTACGCCGCGCTGATGACCCTGCCCGGTGCGCCGGAAGGCCCGGAAACCGATCCGCAGGTGGTCGAACAACTCGAAATCGCCGCCAAGTATCAAGGCTACATCGACCGCCAGCTCGACGAAGTCGCCCGTCAGGCCGACGCCGAATCCACCCGCCTCCCGCCAGACCTCGACTACACCACCGTGCGCGGCCTGTCGAAGGAAGTGCAGGGCCGCCTCAACCTGCACCGGCCCGAAACCATCGGCCAGGCCGGTCGCATCCAGGGCATCACCCCGGCCGCCATCTCGCTGCTGCTGGTGTGGCTCAAGCGTGGCGAACTGTCCCGCGGCGGCGAGGAGAAATCCGCATGAGCATGGCGCCCACGCTTGAAAAAGGCATCGCCGCCCTCGGCCTCGATCTGCCTACCGACGCCCAGGACAAGCTCCTCGCCTTCGCCCGGCTGCTGATCAAGTGGAACAAGGTCTACAACCTCACCGCCATTCGCGACGAAGCCCAGGTCGTCACCCACCATCTGCTCGATTCCCTGTCGGTGCTGCCGCATCTGGGCGGCATCGAGCGGCTGGTCGACGTCGGCTCCGGCGGCGGGTTGCCCGGCGTCGTGCTGGCCATCTGTCGCCCCGAGATGCAGGTCGATTCCGTTGAAACGGTTCAAAAAAAGGCCACCTTCCAGAACCAGGCGAAGATCGAACTCAAGCTCGCCAACTTCCGCGCCCACCACGCCCGTATCGAAAACTGGCAGCCCAGCTATTTTTCGGCGCAGCCGGTGGACGGCATCGTCTCCCGTGCCTTCGCCGATCTGGCCGACTTCGTCAGCCTCACGGCTCACCTCGCGAGTGCAAAAACCCGCATTCTCGCCATGAAAGGCGTCTATCCTGCCGACGAGATCGCCCGCATTCCGGCCGGTTTCGCACTCGAGCGCAGCATCGAACTGACCGTGCCCGGCCTCGACGCCGAACGTCATCTCATCATCGTGAAACGAACCTGAAACTCATGGCCCGCATTTTCTGTATTGCCAACCAGAAGGGCGGCGTCGGCAAGACGACCACCTGCGTCAACCTCGCTGCCGGCCTTGCCGCCGCCGGCCAACGCGTGCTGCTGGTCGACCTCGACCCCCAAGGCAACGCCACCATGGGCAGCGGCATCGACAAGCGCGAACTCGGCAAGTCGGTCTATCACCTGCTGGTCGGGTTGGGCACGGTGGCCGAAGCCCGCGTGCGCTCGGAAGCCGGCAAGTACGACGTGATCCCCGCCAACCGCGACCTCGCCGGCGCCGAAGTCGAACTGGTCGGCCTGGAACGCCGCGAAAACCGCCTGCGCGACGCCCTCGCGCTGCACGCCGGGGAATACGACTTCATCCTCATCGACTGCCCGCCGTCCCTGTCGCTGCTCACCCTCAACGGCCTGTGCGTCGCCCACGGCGTGATCATCCCGATGCAGTGCGAGTACTACGCCCTCGAAGGCCTGTCCGACCTGGTCAATTCGATCAAGAAAGTGCACGCCAATCTCAACCGCGACCTCGGAATCATCGGCCTGCTGCGGGTCATGTTCGACCCCCGCGTGACCCTCCAGCAACAGGTTTCCGCCCAACTCGAAGCGCACTTCGGCGACAAGGTCTTCACGACCATCGTGCCGCGCAACGTGCGCCTCGCCGAAGCCCCCAGCCACGGCCTGCCCGGCGTCGTCTTCGACCGCAGCGCCAAGGGTGCCCAAGCCTATCTTGCGTTTGCCAAGGAAATGATCGAGCGGGTCAAAACCCTCTGAGTCCCATCATGGCACCTCCCAAACTCAAAGGCCTCGGCCGCGGCCTCGACGCCCTCCTCGCCGCCAACAACGATTCCGACACTATCGGAGGCGATCTCCAGCTTCTGCCGGCCAGCGAAATGCAAGCCGGCAAATACCAGCCGCGCACCCGCATGGACCCCGGCTCGCTCGAAGAACTGGCGGCCTCGATCAAGTCGCAGGGCGTCATGCAACCGATCCTCGTGCGACCGATCGGCGGCCCCTTCGATGCCAAGCGCTACGAGATCATCGCCGGCGAACGGCGCTGGCGTGCGGCCCAACTTGCCGGGCTCGATGAAGTCCCCTGCCTTGTGCGGACGATTCCGGACGAAGCCGCGCTGGCGATGTCGCTCATCGAGAACATCCAGCGCGAAGACCTCAATCCGCTCGAAGAGGCCGCCGGCATCCAGCGCCTCATCGACGAGTTCGGCATGACGCATCAAGCCGCCGCCGATGCCGTAGGGCGCTCCCGACCGGCAGCCTCCAACCTGCTACGCCTGCTCCAGCTTGCGCCGCCGGTCCAGGAACTGCTCATGGCCGGCGATATCGACATGGGCCACGCCCGCGCCTTGCTGCCACTGGACGGCGCCACCCAGATCGGCCTAGCCAACCTGATCGCCGCCCGCGGCCTCTCGGTGCGCGAAGCCGAACGTCTCGTCCAGCAGGCACTGAATCCAAAGGCGAAACTACCGACGCCCGCACCAGACCGGGACATCATGCGTATCGAAGAGGAAATCGCCGACCGCCTCGGCGCGACGGTGAAGATCAAAGCCAACAAAAAAGGCGCCGGGGCAGTCACCATCCAGTTCGGCAACCTGGATCAACTCGACGGCTTGCTGGAAAAGCTGCGCTAGTCTGCAGAACGCCCCTTGCCCGACAAGCTTTCCAACTGCCTGGCAAGGGAGCGCTTTTCTTCCGACCGCTTCGCTCCCGACGACTTTTCATGAGGGCCAGCCTTGCGCCCCAGCGCCGGTACGACCAGCGGATTACGCGGCTTTACGCCGCCCTTTTTTCCTGGCCATTGATCAGGCCCGCGGAATACGAGTTTCTGACGGGTTCCGAGCGTTCTGTTGGCCATAATGGCGTCGGCGCCTCCATATGGGCCATATGCGCAGCTTCGGCAGCAGCAACCTCGGCCAGCACGGCTTCTTCGGTGATACCGGATATTTCGGCAAAACATCCATCCAGCGGGCAATTACGCCCTGGCGGACATCCGTGTTCCGCTGCACATTGACGTTGAGTTTGGTCGGTCAGCACCATTTCACGAACGGCTTCGCAACGGCTGATAGGTGAATCGATAAAGCTCATGATCTTCTCCCCTTTGTGTACTTTCATCTTAGTCCACAGGAGAAAAATTACCTTGTTTTTTGTAGGGTTTTATGCGGGCGGCAATAGCCCGCCATGCGTAGCGACCCTGCAACCGGCCTCAGGGCTGGACAACAAACGGTTTGAGCTTGAGCGTGCCGGCAATGCGCTCGGAAATGGAGCGGGCCTCCAGAGCGGAAGGAAAGGGTCCGATGCGCAGACGATACCGCCCTCCAGTCGCCCCCACCGACACCGATGTCTTGAGCCACTTCAGCTCATCTTCAACGAAACTCTTGAAGGCTTCGGCCACGACCAGCGACGGGAAAGTGGCAAGCTGCAGGAAAACCGGCCCGTTGCTCTTGTCGGCGGCTTGAGTTGCGACACTCGCCATCGGCACCGCTACGCTGGAAGGCGGTTCCACCGCCACCGGACGGGGCGCTTCGCTAAGCGCCGCCACTGCCGGCGAGGAGGAAGCGGGCTGCTGACGCGCCAAAACCACCGGCGCAGACGCCACGTTTTTTGCCTTGCGCAGCGGCGGCACGGGTCGGCCCGGCCGGACCAGAGACACGTCCTCCGGCAGTACCAGCGCCACTTCTACGTTGGCCTGCCCCTGATCGACGTAGCCGAGCTTGTAGGCGGCGGCATACGAGAGATCGATGATGCGCCCCGGGTGGAAAGGCCCTCGGTCATTGACGCGCACCACGGCAGAACGGCCGTTGGAAAGATTGGTGACCCGCACATAGCTGGGAATCGGCAGGCTCGGGTGCGCCGCCGTCATTGCGTACATGTCGTAGGGATCGCCACTGGAGGTCTTGCGGCCGTGGAACATCTTGCCATACCAGCTCGCCACGCCTTTTTGGAGGACCAAGCCACCGCCGGACGAGATTGAGCCGCGCAAGGAGTAATCGTTCCTGTCGACGCTCGAAGGGGCGACGGAATCCTCCGGCACAACAGCAGAAACATCCTCCGGCAACTCTTCCGACTTGAAACGCCGGACAGGCGTCGACGCCTTGAGGCCCACGTGGGACGCAGGCTCTGCGGAGGCTTCGGTCAATGGGGCATTACCGGCATGGAGCGGGCCAGCCAGCAGCAGGGCACAACATGCAGGCGCCAGCAGCAAGCCGGCGCGACGGAACATCGCTACAGGGATCATGACGCTCTTTCCTGCTCAGGCGCGCGCTTGGCGCGCGCGGGTTCAGGTACCTACCCGGCGTCGATGGCGCTGGATGCTCATGAGCATTCCAACACCGAGACACAGAGTAACGAGTGCAGTGCCACCGTAACTGACGAAGGGTAGCGGAACCCCGACAACGGGGAGAATTCCGCTCACCATACCCATGTTCACAAACGCGTAAGTGAAGAAGATCAGCGTAATGGCGCCAGCGAGAAGGCGCGAGAACAGGGTCGGGGCACCAGCGGCGATGAAAAGGCCGCGGAAAATCAACAGGATATAGAGTACAGCAAGAAACAGGGCGCCGGCAAGCCCAAATTCTTCGGTCAAAACCGCGAAGACGAAGTCGGTGTGTCGCTCCGGAAGAAAATCCAGGTGGGTCTGGGTGCCATTGCCCCAGCCCTTGCCGAGGATGCCGCCGGAGCCGATGGCGATGGTGGACTGGATGATGTGAAAGCCCTTGCCAAGCGGGTCGGAGGTGGGATCGAGCAGGGTGCATACCCGGTGTTTCTGGTACTCCCGCATGCCGGGCCATTCGACGTCCGGCTGGCAGATGGTGTCGCCCATCGCCACGATGGCCGCGATGCCGACAATCCCGACGACCGCAAATGGAAGGATCAGGCGCCACGCCAGGCCGGCAAAAAAGAGCACATAAAAGCCGGCCGCGGCTACAAGAACAGCCGTACCGAGGTCGGGCTGTTTGGCGATGAGCGCCACCGGCACCAGCAGCAGACCGCCCGCAATGAAGAAATCGCGCACCCGTACCATGCCCTCGCGGCACTGGAAGTACCACGCAAGCATCAGCGGCATGGCGATCTTCATCAGTTCGGAGGGCTGGATCCGCGCCACGCCGATGTTGAGCCAGCGCCGCGCGCCCTTGGACACATCGCCAAACAAGGCCACACCGACGAGCAGCAGCACCCCGACGATGTAGAGCGGCAGTGCAATGCTCATCATCCGCTGGGGCGGAATGCGGGCAGCAATCCACATGGCGGTGAAGGCCACCACGATGTTGAGCCCCAGCGTACCGAGACGCTCGGGCGACGCGCTCACCATGACGACGGTGGCGAAGCCGAGGATTGCCAGCACGATCATGGCCAGCGGCCCGTCCAGGGGCGCCAGGAGATACGCCAGCCAGCGGCGGGGGTCGAAGCGGGAGCTAATCACCGGCGCTATCCCCCGTACTGCCTTCGGCGCCCGGATATTCGGGCGCAATACCGGCCGGCAGTTTGCCGAGGAGGTAGTAGTCCAGCACCTGACGGGCGATCGGAGCGGCGGATTCGGCGCCGAAACCGCCATTCTCGACGAGCACGGCGAGTGCGATGGTCGGCTTGTCGGCCGGCGCAAAGGCGATGAAAAGAGCGTGATCCCGGAGCCGCTCGGAAATCCGCGAGGAGTACTTGGCGCCCTTGAGCGAAAAGACCTGGGCCGTACCGGTCTTGCCCGCGGCTTGATAGGGCGCGCCGGCAAAGGCGCGGGCGCCCGTGCCCTCGCGGTTCACGCCGACCATGGCGCGACGGATCGTCTCGATATGCTCGGGCTTGATGGGAATGGTCTTGATCGGCTGGGGTTCGATGACGCGGCGGACGCCGTCACGGGCATTTTCGATGTATTTGACCAGGTGGGGTTTGTACATCACGCCGCCGGCGGCGACGGTGGCGGTGGCGTGGGCGAGCTGGATCATCGTATACGCGTTGTAGCCCTGACCGATGCCGATGGAGATGGTCTCGCCCCCGAACCATTTCTGCTGCTCGGGCTTCTTGAAACGGCGCCGCTTCCATTCGGGCGACGGCAGTACGCCAGTGCTTTCGCCTTCGATGTCGATGCCGGTGCGGCTGCCGAAACCGAACTGGCCCAACTGGGAGGCGATCAGGTCGATGCCCATGTCGTTGGCGAGACGGTAGTAATAGGTGTCGCAGGACTGGACGATGGACCGGTACATGTCCACGTAACCATGACCGCCGGCCTTGTCGTCGCGGAAATGGTGACCGCCAAAATCGAAATAGCCGGGGTCGGAGATCGCCTGACTGGGCGTGCGCTTGCCGCTCATCAGCGCAGCCAGCGCCATGAATGGCTTGAAGGTGGAGCCCGGCGGGTAGGCGCCGTTGAGGGCGCGATTCACCATCGGGTGGTCCGGCGAGTTGTTGAGTTCCTCCCAATCCTGGGGGGCGATGCCGTCCACGAACAGATTGGGATCGAAGGTCGGCACCGACACCAGCGCCAGCACGCCGCCGCTGCCGGGCTCGATGGCCACCAGGGCGCCGCGCCGGTTGCCGAAAGCCTTCTCGACCACTTCCTGCAGCTTGAGATCGACAGTCAGGATCAGGTTGTTGCCGGGAATCGCCGGCGTGCGCCGCAGCGCGCGCACCGCACGCCCGCCGGAATCGACCTCCACTTCCTCGAAGCCGGTGGTGCCGTGAAGCTCCCGTTCGTAGCTCTTTTCGAGGCCGGCCTTGCCGATGTGATCGGTGCCGCGATAGTTGGCCGAATCCTCGTTTTCCTCGATGCGTTCGAGGTCGCGGTCGTTGATCCGGCCGATGTAGCCGATGATATGGGAGCCGAAACTGCCCATCGGGTAGTCGCGGAACAGCCGCGCCTTGAGCTCGACACCGGGAAAACGGTAGCGCTGGGCAATGAAACGGGCCACCTCCTCGTCGGAGAGCCGGTTGCGGATCGGCAGCGATTCGAAGCTCTTGCTCTCGTCCATGAGCTTGCGCAGACGCTTGCGATCCTTGGGCTGGATGTCCACCAGCGCCGACAGCGCCTCGATGGTGGCTTCGAGGTCCGCCACCTTGGAGGGGGTGATCTCCAGCGTATAGGCCGAATAGTTGCGCGCCAGCACCGTCCCGTTGCGGTCGACGATCAGGCCGCGGTTGGGCACGACCGGCACCAGCGAGATGCGGTTGTCCTCGGCGCGGGTCGAGTAATAGTCGTAGCGCAGCACCTGCAGGTAGAAGAAGCGCGCCACCAGAAGGCCGAAACAGACCACCGCGACCACGCCCGCCACCGCCAGTCGGGCACGGAAACGGGCAAGTTCCTGCTCAGGGGTCCGGATTACGCTCATGGAATGCTAGATGGGCCGGTTCTCGTCGCGCTCAACCGGCTGGTATTGGGGCAAGAGCAGCACGTAGTGCAGCGGAATCCACAGCAGGGCCGCGACAAAGCTGCCGAAAAACATCCACCAGCCGGGAAACTCGGCTCCGGCCATGAGGCGCACCACGACCATCACGACCTGAGAGAGGAAAAGCAGCGGCAGCACATGCAGCGCCTGCTCCACCGGCGTGAACCACAACACCCGACGGGACAGCTCGTTGGCGGCGTAGGCCAGCAGCACATAGGCAAAGGCATGCTGCCCCAAAGCCGCGCCGACACCGATATCGACCAGCAGGCCGAACACGAAACCAGTGCCGATGCCGATCTTGAGCGGCTCCCGCACACACCAGAAAGCCAGCACGAGGGCCACCGCATCGGGCACCGCCGGCAGATGACCGGTGGGAATGTAGTTCAGGAACAGGGCCACGCAGAGGGTCAGGTACACAAACCACATCTTCACCGGAAGCAGGATTCGGCTCGAACGATTGGTCGGTTGCATGGCTTACTCCTTGCCGGCCCGGGCCCTACGACCCTTGCCCGCCTTGCCTTTGTTGATGACCTCGGCCTCCGGCGGACGCGGCGGCAGGGCTTCCCGGTGCCCCAGCACCAGAACGTGGCCGAACTGTTCGACCCCCGCCGCCGGTAGACAAGGAATACGCGCGAAAGTCTGAGCCTGATCGCGCTCCACCTTCGCCACCGTGGC
>CALMXT010000109.1 GCA_937871125.1 uncultured Zoogloea sp.
GGCGATCATCCACTTCATCAGGGTGATGTTCGAACGCATGTACTCGACGATCGGCGCCTTGTTGAGGGCCACGGCACACGCGGCAGCGGAACGCTCGGCGGCGGCATCGGACAGTTCGAAAGCCTGCTCAACCTTCAGATCCGGAAGACCTTCGATTTCGAGGATGCGGCCGGAGAAGATGTTCTTCTTGCCCTTCTTCTCGACCGTCAGCAGACCCGCCTTGATGGCGTACAGCGGGATCGCGTTGACCAGATCGCGCAGGGTGATGCCACGGGAAGTGGCGTCGGCCATCGTGCCCTTGAAGCGGACCAGCACGGATTCCGGCATGTCCAGCGGCATCACGCCGGTGGCAGCGGCAAAGGCAACCAGACCGGAGCCCGCCGGGAAGGAGATGCCGATCGGGAAGCGGGTGTGGGAGTCGCCACCGGTGCCAACGGTATCAGGCAGCAGCAGGCGGTTCAGCCAGGAGTGGATCACGCCGTCGCCCGGACGCAGGGAGACGCCGCCGCGGGTGGAGATGAAGGACGGCAGCTCGCGGTGCATCTTCACGTCCACCAGCTTCGGATAGGCCGCGGTGTGGCAGAAGGACTGCATCACCAGGTCGGCAGAGAAGCCGAGGCAGGCCAGATCCTTCAGTTCGTCGCGGGTCATCGGGCCGGTGGTGTCCTGGGAGCCGACGGTGGTCATCTTCGGTTCGCAGTAGGTGCCGGGCAGCACGCCCTTGCCTTCGGGCAGGCCACAGGCGCGGCCAACCATCTTCTGGGCCAGGGAGTAACCGGCACCGGTATCGGCCGGGTTCTGCGGCAGGCGGAACAGGGTGGACGGGGGCAGACCCAGCGCTTCACGGGCCTTGGTGGTGAGGCCGCGACCGATGATCAGCGGGATGCGACCGCCGGCACGGACTTCGTCGAGGATCACGAGGGTCTTGAGCTGGGATTCGGCGATCACGGTGCCGTTCTTGAGGGCGGTGACCTTGCCGGAGACATCGTCAACGCGCAGTTCGATCTCGTCGCCCATGTCCATCTGGCCGGCATCGATCTCGATCGGCAGCGCGCCGGCATCTTCCATGGTGTTGAAGAAGATCGGCGCAATCTTGGAGCCCAGACACACACCGCCAAAGCGCTTGTTCGGAACGAAGGGAATGTCTTCGCCGGTGAACCACAGCACCGAGTTGGTGGCGGACTTACGGGACGAACCGGTACCCACCACGTCGCCCACGTAGGCGATCAGGTTGCCCTTGGCAGCCAGCGCCTCGAGTTGCTTCAGGGGGCCACGGGTACCCGGCTCGTCGGCTTCGATACCCGGACGCGGGTTCTTCAGCATGGCCAGGGCGTGCAGCGGGATGTCGGGACGGGACCAGGCGTCCGGCGCGGGCGAAAGGTCGTCGGTGTTGGTCTCGCCGGTGACCTTGAAGACGGTCAGTTTCTGGGAGGCGGGAACCGCCGGACGGGAGGTGAACCATTCGCCGTCGGCCCAGGACTTCAGCACGCCCTTGGCGTTGGCGTTGCCCTTGTCGGCAAGCTCCTTGACGTCGTGGAAGAAGTCGAACACCAGCAGGGTCTTCTTGAGACCTTCAGCAGCGGCGGCACCGGTTTCGGCATCGCCCAGCAAATCGATCAACGGCTTGACGTTGTAGCCGCCGAGCATGGTGCCCAGCAGTTCGGTGGCTTTCACCTTGGAAACCAGAGCACAGGCCACTTCGCCCTTGGCAACCTTGGCCAGGAACTCGGCCTTGACCTTGGCGGCGTCATCGACGCCGGCCGGAACGCGATAGGTCAGCAGGTCTACCAGGAAAGCTTCCTCGCCGGCCGGCGGATTCTGCAGCAACTCGACCAAGGATTGGGTTTGTTGCTTAGACAGGGGCAGCGGCGGAATACCGAGGGCGGCGCGCTCGGCAACGTGCTGGCGGTAGGCTTCAAGCATGGGTAGATCCTTCCTAGACGATGGTTACATTTACGGTGACGCTGTCTTGCGCTGACGGCCACTCAGGGCCGCTGCGCGTCTCCCTCACGGACCGGCTTTTATTCTTGTAGAGCCAAGCCAAGTCTTATATATATTATATTTTAAATCCGTCCCGCTTGTGCGCCTGCACAATCGGAATTTTCCAGCAAGTTCAAGGCTCCGACCACCTCCGACGAGGGCACTGGGCCGGATTCCGGCTCGCGCTCAACGGCCTGGAAGGCGATGGGCTTGCCCGGCGGGTCGTTGACGACCGCTACAACATCTGTCCTTTCGTCGGGCAGTGTATGGGCAGTATAGGCGATCGTGCGCAGGCCGCGGGACCTGCTGCCGACACCCGGCTCGGCCTGCGTTGCCCGCACGGTGCGCACAGCATATCGATATGGAGAACAAAGACGTTGAGCGCGCCGGATGCACGCACCGTCGTGCCGCTTGGCCGTCTTTCGCATCGGCAACGAAGGAAGCCGTGACGGATAGGGAGGCTCAGACACACAGGCCTTGTCGTCGGCAACGAGGGCGCGCTTATGGCTCGAGGGAACCGAATCGGTCATGAAATGCCGCCTCTCTTGAGCACGGCCCCGGCAAGGGAGAGAAAGGTAAAGGCAGACTTCGCCAGAACATGATTCTACGACGAGATCGCCCGCCCGACAGCAGGCATTGACTGCCGATATCCGGGCTTGCTGCGATTGACCGGGCGTACCAGAATGCACTTTTAGTCCCGATCCGCCCTCAAACCGACCATGTCCCAGCCCTGCCCCTGCGGTTCAGCACAAGACTATTCCCTTTGCTGCGGTCGCTACCTCGACTCGGACCTGCCCGCCCCTACAGCCGAAGCGCTGATGCGCTCCCGCTATACGGCTTTCGTCCTGGGCCGGGAAGCCTATCTGCTTGCCACCTGGCACCCCGATTTCCGTCCGGCGGAACTGAATCTGGCGTCCGAAGCGCAAACAAAATGGCTGGGGCTTGACGTCCGACGCCACGAAGACCTCGACCCAACCCGCGCCATCGTGGAATTCGTCGCCCGCTACAAAATCGGCGGCCGGGCCCATAGATTGCACGAAACCAGCCGCTTCGTGCGGATTGGCGAACACTGGCATTACACCGACGGCGACCTTCATCAACGCTGAACACCACCCCAAGGAGACACCCATGAAACTGTACTACTCCCCTGGCGCCTGCTCCCTTTCACCTCACATCGTGCTGTGCGAAGCCGGCCTCGACTTCACCATCGAGAAGGTCAACCTGCGCACCAAGGAAACCGAATCGGGCCGCGATTTCTCCGCCATCAACCCGAAGGGCTATGTGCCGGCGCTGGAGCTGGACGGCGGCGAGGTGCTGACCGAAGGCCCGGCCATCGTTCAATACGTGGCCGACCTGGTTCCCGAAAAGAAGCTGGTTCCGCCTGCCGGCACCCTTGCCCGCACCCGCGTGCAAGAGTGGCTCAACTTCATCGGCACCGAACTGCACAAGAACTTCACGCCATTGTTCAACCCGGCTTCCACCGACGACATCCGCAACGCCGCGCAAGCCAATATCGCCCGCCGGCTGCCGATTGCGGCCACAGCCCTCGACGCCCACCCCTACCTGATCGGCGACAGTTTCTCGGTGGCCGACGCCTATCTGTTCACGGTCCTGTCCTGGACGGGCTTCGTCAAAGTGGACATCACGCCCTGGCCGAGTCTGGCCGCCTTCGTCGAACGCATGAAGGCCCGCCCGGGCGTTCAAGCCGCGCTGGCAGCCGAAGGCCTGGATCGCTGAAATCGTGTCTTTGAATGACCGGGGCGAAGTTTGCCCCGGCATGGTCCGGTATGGCCCGCCCAATCAGGCCGTCGGGATGAGTTCGATCGTTTCGCCGGCAAAATCGATGCGCTGACCGGGACGCAGCTTGGCCCGCTTGCGATTCTCGATTTCTCCATCCACCAACACCTCGCCGTCGGCGACCCGCTGCTTCGCCTCGCCTCCCGAGCCACACAAACCGGTGGCCTTCAGCAGTTGGTCAAGCTGGATGAATTCGCCTTCGACGGAGAAGCGGATGGTCATGGTGGCGGGCTCCGATGTGCCTTGGGAATGTTTCAGGAGCGGCGGATTGTGTCAGAGCCGACCCAATCCGCCAATCCGTTCAGCCCACCGACCGATTTGGGTCTGACGTCAGACCGGAATGCGCAGCACCTGGCCCGGATAGATCTTGTCGGGATGGCCGAGCATCGGCTTGTTGGCCTCGAAGATCTTCATGTAGGCATTGGCGTTGCCATAATAGGTTTTGGCGATCGCCGACAGCGTGTCGCCACGCACCACGGTATGGAACTGCGCCGGCGGCTCAGGGTTGGTGACGCTCAGCTGATCGTCCACCTTATCGACGCCATCCACATTGCCGCAGCACAGCAGGACTTTTTCCTTGGTGACCTGATCTGCGACCGTACCGGCGACGGTGACGGTGCTGCTGGCGCCGTCGAAGCTGACGTTCAGCCCGCTGGTGTCCAGCCCTTGCTTGGCGATGTAGGCCACGATGGACGCGGCCGCCTTCTGATTCAAGTCGGCCAGCTTGTCGGCAGCGCTGGTGTCGGCAGCGGCCGCTTCCACATCCTTACGACCAAACAGCTTCTCGCCCGCTTCGCGCACAAAACTCAGCAAACCCATAATCGACTCCCAATGGTTGTGATCAAGCCGACAGACTAAGCCGGCACGCCGACAAGCGTAGGGTTAAATTGTGTCTAAGCGTCAATAACGCGGGCAAAGCGGGCAGAAGTCACTCACCCAGCGGCGCCATGCCGTGGCGGCGCCGCGCCCGCGCACAGCCTTCATCGCCGATATTGAGCGCGGCATAGGGCGAGAAATCCCGGCATGGGCCGGGACGCCGGTCATAGATGGTGCAGCGCACTTCCCGACCGATCTCGCCTTCCAGGGCGATGCAGCGCGGCGGCCCGTCGTCGGTGCCGCGCATACGCACCAAAGTTGCCGTGAGCGGCACGGTCATTGCAACCGGCACACCGCCGCCGGCATGGGTTTCCAGATCCGAGACGTGGAAATCCACCCGAAAGCTCGCGCAGCAGGCGCCGCAACTGAGGCAGGGATCGGCCATCGCTCAGGCGTCGGCGCCGCAGCACTTCTTGTATTTCTTGCCGCTGCCGCAGGGACACGGATCGTTGCGACCGGGGCCGCTCTTCTTTGCGGCGGTCGCCGCGCTCACCGGCACGGCCTCCTGCGCCGGCAGGCCGAGGGCACGCCAGTTCTGGTAAAGATGCTGGACGGCGAGCCCCTTGGCTTCGAGTTCGGCCAGTTGGGTATCGGTATCCGGCTTGACCGACACTTCGTCTTCGGAGCCCAGAATGGTTTCCAGCAGCGCTTCGGCAATCGCGGTGTCGCTCACCGCATCGGGCCATCCGGCGGGCCACATTTCGAAGCCCTGCTCGAAACCGTTGGTCCATTCCTCGCCGATGGCCGGATCGTCCTCGCCGCCCTGCGCATAGCAGAACGGTGCCCAGCCTTCGGCCTCGCCTTCCTCGTCGCCTTCTTCGTCACCGATGGTGGCGAGCATGTCGTTGTAGTAGCGCAGAACCAGTTCGATGGCCTTCTGCAGCGTGGCGCCGGAGCCGAAGCCCACTTCGCCCTCGTCCGCGGTCCATACCGCCGGCAACCAGCTTTCGACCGGAATCGGCAGCGGCGAGGCGACGATCGCGGCGAGGTAGCCGTCGAGCATTTCCATGTTCATGCAGTCGGCCGGCACATCGTCGGAAACCAGCAAGTCTTCGAGCTGCTCCAGTTCGTCGTCGGAAAGCGGGGTGGATTGAACTTGGGTCATGACGGGTTTTCCTCCAGGGTCGGTTTGTCGAGGTCGACCACACACCGGTAAAGGGTCTGGCCGGAGTCCCGGTATTTGCGTTCAAAAGGGGTCAGTGGCGATGGAGCCTCGAAGGATTCCCATTTCACCTCGCGGCCAATCAGCTGGCCCAGCGCGACGGCGAATTCTTCCACATAAATATTCCAGTTGCTGCGGCACTCCAGCCGCCCGCCAAGGCGCGGCACGAACGGAAACACCGGATGGGCGTGCCAACGCCGGGCCAGATGGCCGATCTTCGGCCACGGGTTCGGGTAAAGGATGTAGTGACGCGCCAGCCCGATGCCGGCCTCTGCCAGCAGCCGCCAGTAATCCACCAGATCGGCGCGCACGAAAACCATGTTTCTGGGCAACAGCGCGTCCGGATAGGGTTTCTTGCGGCTCAGGCGATCCTGCGACTGATCGACGCCGATCACCCAGTGATCGGGAAACTCGCGGGCCAGCTGAATGGTGCTGTGCCCCACACCGCAGCCGGCATCGAGAATCAGCGGCGCCTTGCCGTCCCAGCCCGCGAGGCTGGCTTCGAAGGCCGCCTTGTTGTAGTCGAGATAAGGTTTGCGGAACTCGGAGCCGGCGTGCCTGGCGACGCGCTCGGCGAGATGCTCATGAACGCCCTGCTGGGCGCTCTCGGGAATGCTTGAATTGGCGTACATCGGCTGATTTTACGCGGCGACCTTCAGCACGGGTACTCCATGACTGCCAAGAACGCGATTCACCGCCGGCACATCCTTCATTGCGCGCACTTCGGCGTACAGGATTTCCGCCTGCGGAAAGTTGCGGCGCAGCAAACCCAACCACTGCTTGAGCCGCCCCGGCGCATGACGGGCTTCAACTTTGGCCAGCACGCGCTGCCAGAATTCGCCGATCAGCGGCAGGAGTTCGGCCCATTCCGCGTCGCGATCCGCCGGCGCCTCGCCGCCTTGCCGGATGCGCCGAACCAGAAAGGGATCGGCCACCGCGCCCCGGCCCAGCATCACATCGGTCGCCCCGCTCACCGACCGGCAGCGCCGCCAGTCCTCCTCGTCCCACACTTCGCCATTGGCCACCACCGGCACGCCCACCACGTCGGCAATGCGCCCAACCCACTCCCAGTGGGCCGGCGGACGGTAGCCGTCGGTCTTGGTGCGGGCATGCACGACAAGGCCGACCACGCCGCCCTCGGCCAGCGCCCGACCGCAATCCAGCGCGCGGGCCGTATCCACCACGCCGAGACGCATCTTGGCGGTGAAGGGAATGTGCGCCGGCACCGCCGCCCGCACCGCACAGGCGATGGCGTGGAGCAGCTCCGGCTCGTCCAGCAGCGCAGCGCCGCCCCGATGGCGATTGACCATGGGCGCAGGACAACCGAAGTTGAGATCGATGCCGGCCGGATTCAAGCCCGCCAGCTGGGCCGCGTTATCGGCCATGCAGGCCGGATCGGAACCCAGCAACTGCACCCGCACCGGCGTGCCGCTCGAGGTGGCACTGCCCGCGCGCAGTTCCGGGGCGATGCGCCGAAAGGCCCGCGGCGGCAGCAGCGAACCGGAAACGCGCACGAACTCGGTCACCGCGTGGTCGTAGCCCGCGACGCGGGTCAGCACTTCGCGGAGCACGTCGTCCGCAAGGCCTTCCATCGGTGCCAGCAAAAGGCGGGGCATGGGGAAAATATCCTGATTTATCAATACTTGGCCGGGCGCGCAATGTACCGGAGTTTGCGCCCGGAACAAAGGACTTTGCGCCGTGAGGCAGGCGCTCGTCAGGCGCGGTAAGATTCGCCCCCTCGTCGCACCGTCATCGATTCCACCATGCGCCGTCCCAGCACCGCCACCGGCGACTCCCCGAGCCGCCGCGATCTCCTGATGCTCGCCCTGCCCGCGCTGATCCTGATCTTCGCCGCCTTCGCGCTGGCCTGGCAGTTCGTCCGCCCGGCGCCGCCGAAGAAGATCGTCATGAGCACCGGCGCCGCCGGCGGGGCTTATCACTATTTCGGCGAGCGCTACCGGGAAAAACTCGCCCAGGACGGCATCGACATCGAACTGCGGCCCTCCAGCGGCGCGGTCGAAAACCTGCTGCGCCTCAAGACCGACGACAGCGTCGACGTCGGCTTCATCCAGGGCGGCATCGCCAACGAACCGGAGGCGGAAGACGTCGCCACGCTCGGCAGCATGTATCTCGAACCGGTGTGGGTGTTCTACCGGGGCAAAGCCCAGTACGACCGCATCGACCAGCTCAAGGGGCTCAAGATCGCCGTCGGCGGATCGGGCAGCGGCGCCCAGCTCTTTGCGCTGCAACTGCTGGGCGCCAACGGCATCGCCACCGACGATCCGCGGCTCGTCGCGCTCGGCGGCATGGAGGCGGTCGACGCCCTCAAACGCGGCAAGGTGGACGCCTTCTTCGTGGTCGGTGCGCCCCAGGCGCCGGTCGTGGATGCCCTGCTCCACACCGAAGGCATCAGCCTGCTCAACTTCGCCCAGGCCGAGGGCTACGTGCGCCACTTCCCGCATCTGGTCAAGATCGTCCTGCCCCGCGGCGCCATCGACATCCAGGGCGACCGCCCGCCGCGCGACATCCAGCTACTTGCCGCCACCGCCAATCTGGTCGTCAAGGCCGACATCCACCCGGCCATCGTCACCCTGCTCCTCAAGCACGCCCGCGAAATCCACAGCGCCCCCGGCATGCTCCAGGCCGCCAATGCCTTTCCCACGCCCCAGGATCACGCCCTGCCGCTGCATCCCATGGCCCAGCGTTTCTACGACAGCGGTCCGCCGCTCCTGCAGCGCTACCTGCCCTTCTGGCTCGCGGTGCTGATCGATCGGCTGTTCGTGATGCTGCTGCCGCTCGTCGCCGTGGTCATCCCGCTCTCCAAGGTGCTGCCGGCCATCTACAACTGGCGCATGCGTTCGCGGGTCTATCGCTGGTATGGCGAGCTGAAGTTTCTCGAAAACGAACTCGACACCGAAACCGACGCCGGCCACGACAAAGAGAGCATCGCCGCCTTCATCGCCCGCCTCGACCGCATCGAGCAGCGCGCCACCCATCGCAAGCTGCCCCTCGCCTTCAGCAACGAGCTCTACACCCTGCGCGAACACATTGCCCTCGTCCGCCGCCGTCTGCTGCGCCTTGCGGAAACCGTCACGACACCTTGAGCGTCCTATTGATACATTGATGCCGTCGGCGTTTCCCGACGCCGGCAGTCGTCTCGCCGAGCCCCATCATGAGCCCCCATCTCGATCTCACCGCCCCCTATGCCCCGCTCGTTCGCCGCATCGAAGCCGAAGGCAGCGTCACCGGACAGATGCTGGTCATCGACCACTTCCTGAACCACCGCATCGAACCTGGCTTCATCTTCGAACTCGCCCACGAACTGGCCCGGCGCCTGTCCTTCTTCCAGCCCAACGTGATCCTCACCGCCGAAGCCAGCGGAATTGCTCCGGCCCTGATCGTCGCCCAGACCCTCAACGTACCGATGGTCTACGCCAAAAAGTATTCCGCCCAGGTCGAAGCGCCGTCCATTTCCCGCGTCATTCCATCGTCCATCAAAGGCGGAGAAACGCGGCTGGCGATCTCCACCCGCTACATCAAGCCCAGCCAGCGGGTGGTCATCGTCGATGACTTTCTCGCCAACGGCCGCACCGCCGGCGCGCTGATCGAAATGTCCCGCGAAGCCGGCGCCGACGTGCTGGGCGCCGGCTTCGTGGTCGAAAAGCGCTTCAAGCACGGCCGCGAATACATCGAATCGCTTCACGTGCCGGTCTCCACCCTGGCCCAGGTCGAGCATCTCGAAAACGGCCACGCACGCCTCACCCAGCCCCAGGAAGAATGATCCCGCGCGCGGGCGCGGGACATCGGGCGCCTATCTGAACTTCACCCTCACCGCCGGATTGCCCGGCAGCCCTTCGTAGCGCGCCGTCACCGCCATGCCCGGCTTCGGCGGCGTGAGCTTGGTGAAGGAACCCAGCGACAGCAAATCGCCCCGCTTGAGCGGCGTGCCGGCCCTGGCCAGATCCTGCGCCAGCCAGATCGCCGCGTTGAGGGGATTGCCGAGAATGGCGCTGCCCTTGCCCGAGTCGATCACCGTACCGGCTTCATCGGCAATCGTCACCGTCATGGTTGCAAGTGCCTCCGCCAGCGCTTTGTCGTGCCGTGCCGCAATGGGCTGACCGAGCACGCCGAGACGCGCACCGACGTTGATCATCGCCAGCATCGCGCCGCCAAGCCTGGACGGATCGTCGACCATCAGATCGGGCAGCTCGATGAAGGGCCGCACCGACTTGATGTAACGCAGCGCCTCCTGCGGTGTGGCGGCCTTGGCCAGCCTCACCGGATCGCCCACTTCCACCACCAGATCCGCCTCGAAAACCGGCCGCGTGCCGAAGGCTGCCGGCACTTCGGCGCCATCTGCGACGATCATCGATTTGAACAACGTGCCCCGCAGCGGCGCGTTGTAATTGAGGCGCCTCTGCACCGCCGGGTTGGTCAGCCCGGCCTTGTAGCCCACCGCTTCGCCATAGGTCTGGGCGAGAAAACGCAGCACCTTGTCGCGGCCGCACAAACCGTCTTCCACGCTCATCTCGCCCGCAGGCGCCACAACAGGCTGGCGGGCCACGATTGCGGCGGCCACCGCGGCGGCTTCAAGATCGGTCGGACACGCCGCCTGAGCGGTTGAAGCAAGTGCAGTCAAACCCAGCGCAAGCGTAGCGAAGGACGTTTTCATCGGTAGCGTCTCCTGACAAGAAATGAACGGAACAAAGATCACCCGCCGCGCATTCTGATCGACTCAGCAGCGCAGAGAAAGCCACCCCCGGCACAAGCCCCGCTGTCGCAGCGTTCTTCCGCCCGTCATTGAACGGCAGCGCCCCTCGTGGCGGTCCAGCTTGGCGGCAATCGTCGGAACATAGACAAACCGGAAGTCGAAACCGGCATGCGGCCCGGGCGCGCTTCGGGCGTCGAAGCCCGGTTCGGCCGTCAGGAAAGTCCCAGCCGGCGCCTGCCCTGCCCTTTCGCCCCCTGAGTTCAATCTTGCGGGCGATTTCATTTAACAAGAGGCCTGTTTATTCAATAAAGCGGCGTCATTGTTCAATGTTGACGGCGCGTGATTAAACATTGAGCGGCGTTGATCGATGAATGTGCCATCAACATTCAATGTTTCCAACGCCACATTGAATGTTGCGGGGTCAACTTGTTATCGCGACCGCTCAACATGCTTCAACGCGGGCGAATTGCTCTTCGTTGCGGGGTGATTTCCGTTCTCGTCCGATGGGCGGACCCCATCGATGGGGAGCGGATCGACATTCGACCGGACAACATGCTTGCGCGACGGTCGATGTCCCTTCGACATCTGGATGTGGATCAGGGGTCGATCGACGGGATGTCTGCCGGACGGGCCTGGGAAAGCCATTTCAGCAGCGTTTCGTAAAGCAGGTCGGGATCAACGGGCTTGCCGATGTGATCGTTCATGCCTGCATCGATGCAGGCGACGCGATCCTCGTTGAAGGCATTGGCGGTCATCGCGACGATGGGAACGTCCATGTTGAGGGAGGCGCCGCGGATTGAACGGGTTGCTTCGACGCCGCTGAGTTTGGGCATTTGCATGTCCATCAAGATCAGGTCGTAGCGGGTTTGGCGTGCTTTCGTCACGGCTTCTTCGCCATCGTCGGCCACCTCTACCGCGAGCCCGACATCTTCGAGCAGGCACAGGGAAACCTCCTGATTGACCGGCTCATCTTCGACCAGCAGCACCCGTGCCCCGGCATAACCGGCCTGCAGACAGGCTTCCGCACTCACGCGAGACTCGGCGGTGGCGCCGGAGATGGCCGGGCAGCCCTTGCCCAGGCGGGCGGTGAACCAGAAGGTGCTGCCTTCTCCGGGAGCGCTCTCGACACCGATCTCGCCACCCATCTGCAAGGCCAGCCGTTTGCTGATGGCGAGGCCGAGACCGGTGCCGCCATATTTGCGGTAGGTCGCATCGTGGGCTTGTTCGAACGCGGTGAACAGGCGTTGCGCGTCCTCGGGGGCAATGCCGATGCCCTTGTCCCGCACTTCGAAGCGCAGGAGCACCGTGTCGGGGCCTTCCTCGGCCAGTCTCACATGGACGCCGACCGCGCCTTGGGTGGTGAATTTGAGTGCGTTGCCGATCAGGTTCAGCAGGATTTGCGTAAGGCGCAGGGGATCGCCCTTCAGCGGCAGATTGGCAATCTCGCCGGGCAGGTCGGTCTGCAGGGCCAATCCTTTTTCCGCGACCCGCTGGCCGATCAAGCTGACGAGGTTTTCCAGCACTTCGCCAAGCCGGAAGTCGATTTGTTCCATCGTCAGGCGGTCGGCTTCGATCTTGGAGAGATCGAGGATGTTGTTGATGACGCCCAACAGGTGCTGGGCGGCCTTGCCGATCTTGCCGAGCTGATCGATGAGACGCGGATCGGTGGCTTTGCGCAGAGCCAGCCCGGTCAGGCCGATGATGGCGTTCATCGGGGTGCGCAATTCGTGGCTCATGTTGGAGATGAAGGCGCTCTTGGCCCGGCTGGCAGCTTCCGCTTGACGGCGTTCCCGGTTGAGCAGCACGAGACCGGTCTGATCGGCCAGCTGACAGGCGAAATCGATCTCGTCCGGCGCCCATCCATGCGGCCGTCCGACTTCCTCCAGGCACAGGATGCCGAACGGGCGGCTGCCGGAGGCGATGAGGCAGTGGAGCATCGACACGATGCCAAGCGGCTGCAGATAGCCGTCCCGCAGACCGGCACAGCGCGGGTCGTCGGCAACGTCGCCGACGGCCAGATAACGGCTTGTCTTCAGCGCGGCCAGATACGGGGTCAGCGCCGGGTCGGTCACTTCCTGTCCGTTCGAATGCCGCTCCTGCGCCAGCTCGAAGAGGTCGACACAGCGCAGCGCGGTCTGGGCTTCGTCCAGCAGACAGACGCTCACCCGCTCGACGCCGAAAGCCCGCGCAAGCCTTTCGGTGACGACCCGGACCATGGTGTCGAGGTCGCCCTCATTCACCGCCGGCAAGGCGGCGAGCCGGAGCAGGGTTTCCTGCATGCTCACGCGGCGCCGGGAGAGCCGCATCTGTTCGGTGGTGTCGCGGAAGCACAGCACGCCGCCCACCACCTGTCTGCCTTCGAACATCGGGGTGACAACGAAATCCACCGGAAAGCTGCTGCCATCCTTGCGCCAGAAGATTTCGTCGTCGCCCCGCCGCGGCATGTGGTCGGTGAGCGAGAGGTGGATTGGACAGGCCTTGTGGGGGTATGGCATGCCGTTGGGCAGGGTGTGGTGGGTCAGACCGTGAAGATCGCGTCCGAGCAGTTCGTCGCTGCGAAAGCCGAACAACTGCTCGGCCGTTGCATTGACGAAGGTGGTCAGCCCGGAGGCGTCGAAGCCGACGATGCCTTCGCCCGACGAGGCCAGAATCAAGGCATGGTTGCGGTGAAGGGTTTCGAGTTGGTCGAGCGCGTGCCGGGTTTCGGCGTGGGCATCCTGGAGGCGTACCAGGGTTTCGAGCCGGAAGGCCTTCAGCAACGTTCCGATGGCGACCGCGATGACGACCGCGGAGGCGGCACGCGCCAACTGGACCGGAAAACCGAAAACATCGCGAAAACTGTCGTAGTTGATCAGCGAGGCGGGAAACCAGTCGGCCGTGGGCACGATCAGTCCGCCGAGAATTCCGTATGCGATGAAAGCGCCGCCGCCGAGACGGCCGGCACGGATCAGCTTGCCGGTTTCGGATGGGCTGAGGCCGGGCATGGATGCGCTGCGCAGGTTCAGGAGCAACTCGGTGCCGGCCACTACCGAACCGGTGAAACCGAAAGCATAACGGGTCAGGATGCCCAGCGTCTGCAGCGGCTGGGCCGAGAGGCTCGCGCCGACGCCGACGAGCAACAGCAGCGGAAGATAGATGGCCGGACTCAGCAGCCCGGCAAACCCGCGCCGGGCAGCGTCGGCGGCGCGCGCCTGACTCTGGGCGCTCAGGGCGAGTCTGCGCCCGAATTCGAACAGAAAAAGATAGGAGACCAGGAGGATGAAGGGCTGGCCATATTCCAGAAGCGGCGTGTTGCCGTGTATGAGCTTCCAGAGGTCGGTCCATTCGAGCACGCCGTGCAGCAGGCCGAAGCCGGCCAAAAGCCGCAGCGGCCTGGACAGCTCGAGATTGCTTTCATCGTTGTAGCGGACAAGGATGGCCAGCGCCAGCGCCAGAAAAGCAGCGCCGTATATCAGGAAGATCACGTCCATGCCATCGGCGAGCGGAGGGGTAAGCGTTTGCATTCGATCCCGAGCACCTCTTGAGGGTACATCGTCTATCCGCTTTTTAACGGCAGCGATCTGCGCCGAATTGAGGACCGAACCGGGATTGAACGGCAAACCGACGAGGCTTCATCGGTCAATGGCTGGCCTGTTGAGACTTTATGCACCGTTTCCGGGCAAAGCCCCTGCGCTCAGCGGTTGAGGCATTCGCCGATCCTGGCTTGCCCCCGGCGACCGCAAGGCGTGAGCGCGCCCGGCACGGGCGACGGGGTGCCGCCCGCGTCGAGCTGGGCGAGCCGGGTGTCCCAGCTGGCGAGGCCGTGCTTGTCCAGATCGAGGCGAAGCAGCCAACCCTGGCGGGCTTCGGGCGCTTCGAAGCCGTCGAAGACGAAGTTGCCGAGGCTATAGACGATCAATCGCCCGCGGTAGAGCTCGGCATCCTGAACCACATGGGGATGGCCGCCGACGACCACATCGGCACCGGCCTCGATCATCCGGTGGGCGAGTTCCCGTTGCCGCAAGCTGGGCGCTTCGTCGTATTCCCAACCCCAGTGCATGAAGGGGATCACGATGTCGGCGCCGGCGCGGCGGGCGGCCCGGATGTCGGCGATCACCTGCGCGTCCTCGCTCCAGGCGATGCCGGGATGGGCGGGGCCGGCTTCGAAGGAACGCGGCTTGAATTCGTTGTAGCCGAGCACCGCGATGCGCAGACCTTTGCGCTCGATCCACAAAGGCGCGTGGGCTTCGGCCAGATTGCGCCCGCCGCCGAAATGTCCGAGCCCGGCACGGTCGAGGTGGGCGAGCGTGTCGAGAAAGGCGTCCTTGCCGAAATCGCCGGAATGGTTGTTGGCCACGCCCAGCGCATCGAAACGGCCCTTGAGTATGCCGGTCACGCGCGGATCGGCGCGGAAGGTGTAGCGCTTGTTGGGCAGCGCGGCGCCACCCGCCGAAACCGCGCATTCGAGGTTGGCGATACGGTAGTCGGCATCTGCCAGCACCGGGGCGAACGGCGCCAGCGGATCGCCTCCGGCCGCAATGAGCTGGCCCGGACCGTCGGCAAGCATGACGTCGCCAGCGAAGACGAGGCGCACGCTGTCGGCCCGGACGCTGCCGGCAACGGCCTGCGAACCGGCGAGCACGGCGATGAGCAATAACCGATGGATGCGTTTCATTGGGCACCGTCCTTTACCGCTTCGCACCAGTATTCCAGTTCGCCGTCGAAGGCCGGCTCGAACACCCGCTGCAGACCGGTGAAACCATGTCGGGCGTGGCGTCCGGGCGTCGGCGGCGGCCACGGATAGCTGGCCTGATGGATCATCGCCGGGCCGCTTCCCTTGCCGTCGCCGGGGGCATACGTGGCAACGCTCACACCGGCGATGTCGGCCGGTCGATCCTGGACGGTGAGCTTGAACAGGAAGGTGTCGCCGATGGCGTGAAGCGGCTCGGTGTAAGGGGTTTGTGCCGGGCGGCCGACGATGACGCGGGTTTCGCCTTCGTTACTGACATGGCAGTCGATGCGTGGCCCGGCCAATGCGGCCACCGGCAACGCGGCGAAGAGGAAAAGCGGATGGCGAGTCATGGTTACGGCTTTCCGGCGTAATAAAAAAGCCGACCGGATGAACGGTCGGCTTTTGGGTTGCCTCGATGGCTGGCTGCTCAGGCGCGTCAGGCGGTGAGCGCGGCCTTGATCTGCTCCAGCGTCGAGGGATCGTCGATGGTGGTCAGATCGCCCGGATCGCGGCCTTCGGCCAGCGCCTGGATGGAACGGCGCAGCATCTTGCCGGAGCGGGTCTTGGGCAGCCCGGAGATGAAGTGCACCCGAGCCGGCCGGGCAATGGCGCCGAGGCTGCTGTCGACGATCTTCATGACGTCCTTTTCCAGGGCGGCGACCTTTTCAGGGGTGTCGATCGAGGTCGGATCCTTTACCACGGCGAAGGCCATGGGCATCTGCCCCTTGAGCTGGTCGGCCACGCCCACCACCGCCACTTCGGCAATCGCCGGGTGGGACTGCACCGCTTCCTCGATCTCGCGGGTGCCGAGACGGTGACCGGCAACGTTGATCACGTCGTCGGTGCGGCCGAGGATCTTGTAGTAGCCGGCGTCGTCCTTGAT
>CALMXT010000110.1 GCA_937871125.1 uncultured Zoogloea sp.
TGTCGTTGAAGTAGGCCGGCACGGTGATGACGGCTTCGGTGACTTCTTCGCCGAGGTAGTCTTCGGCGGTCTTCTTCATCTTGCGCAGCACTTCGGCGGAAACCTGCGGCGGCGCGATCTTCTTGCCGCGCACTTCGACCCAGGCGTCGCCGTTGTCGGCCTTGCAGATGGTGAAGGGCATCAGATTGATGTCCTTCTGCACTTCCTTCTCTTCAAAACGGCGACCGATCAGGCGCTTGACCGCGTAGAGAGTGTTGCGGGCGTTGGTGACGGCCTGGCGCTTGGCCGGGGCGCCGCACAGGATTTCGCCGTCGTCGGCGTAGGCCACGACGGACGGGGTGGTGCGCGCACCTTCGGAGTTTTCGATGACCTTCGGCTTGCCGCCTTCCATCACGGAAACGCAGCTGTTGGTGGTGCCGAGGTCGATGCCGATGATCTTGCCCATGAGGTTTTCCTTAAGTTTGTATGCTGTTCGGTGACGGGACCGGTTGTTCCGACCCGTTGCTTGTTAGCGAATATGGGGATGCCGATGCGGCTTTCAAGCGGCCGGTTTGGCTTTCGATACGACGACCAGCGCCGGGCGCATCGTGCGCTCGTGAAGGAGATAGCCCTTCTGGAGCACGTTGATCACGGTGTTCGGCTCGCCGTCGGCTTCGATGGCACTGATGGCCTGATGTTTGTTCGGGTCGAATTTTTCGCCGAGCGGGTTGATTTCGCTTACGTTGGCGCTCTGGAAGGCGGAGACGAGTTGCTTGAGCGTCAGTTCGACCCCCTGTTTGAAGGTCTCGAGGGTGGCGTTCTCAGTGGCGAGCGCGGCTTCAAGACTGTCCTTGACCGGGAGCATGGCCTGGGCGAACTTGTCGGCGGCAAATTTTCCAGCCTTGGCGATGTCGTCCTGGGCGCGACGGCGGACATTCTCGGTTTCGGCCTTGGCACGCAGCCAGGCGTCGTGATGCTCGGCGGCATTCAGTTCCGCCTGACGGAGCAGTTCGGCGAGGCTGGGCAGGGTGTCGGCGTCGTTCCCCTCGGCGGCGGGCGTTCCGGCCGCGGCGCCGGTGTCGGCGACGTTCTCCACAAGCTCCGGCGCAGCCGGTTTTTCGGGGCTCAGAGGGTTTTCTTGGTCTTGCATGGGTAACGGCTCCTTTTTTTGACTCGCTCTAGCTGGGGGCGGACGCTAAAATTTCAAGAGCGATTTCTGCCGGTGTCGATGTCGTTGCCGGAAAGCGCGCTAAGGATGTGTAAAATCACTCCGTTCCGGGCGAGCCCCGGTGATCTTTACGGACTCTGTGGCGTAAAGCAGGCATGGAAAAAGCACCTGAAAAAATCGGCAAGTACAAGCTGATCCGGGAGGTCGGCCGGGGGGCAACGGCTACGGTTTACCTCGCCGAACATCCGCAGTATCCCGACAACGTCGCACTCAAGCTGATCCGCTTCGACGACAAGTCGAAGGATGTGGCCAAGTGGAACCGCCGCCTGCTCAAGCTGTTGCGCGCCGAGATGGATGTTTCAGGTCGTCTGGATCACCCGAACATCATCAAGATCTTCGATGCGGCGGTTGAAAAGGATTACGCCTACATCGTCATGGAGTACTTTCCGGGGGCCACCCTGGAGCATTTCTGCAGTTTCCAGAACCTGCTGCCGCTGCACCGCACGATCGGCATGATCTTCAAGTGTGCGATGGCGCTCGATTACGCCTACCGGCAGGGTATCGTCCATCGCGATATCAAACCGGCCAACATCCTGGTCGACGATCAGGACAACGTGAAGATCACGGATTTCGGTCTGGCGCTCAATATCAGCAAGAAAAGCGCGTCCGATTCCACCTTCATCATGGGCGTGGGTTCTCCTGCCTACATGAGTCCCGAGCAGATCAAGGGCTATCCGCTCAACCAGAAGACCGATCTGTTCTCGCTGGGCGTGGTGCTCTTCCACATGCTTACCGGGCGCCTGCCGTTCCGCGCCAAGAACCCGGCCCAGTTGATCTACAAGATCATCAACACCGAGCCGCCGCTGGTGTCGCAGATCAACTCCGAACTGCCCGAGCAGCTCGATCAGGTGATCCGCAAGGCGCTGGAGAAGGATCTTTATTCCCGCTATAAAAACGGTGCCGACTTTGCGAAGGATCTCTCGGCGGTCCGTTACAAGATTCTCGACGACTCGTCGGTGCCGGTCGACAACACCCGCTACTCCGTCTTGCGCAAGATGCCGTTCTTCACGGAATTCGAAGATGTGGAGATTTGGGAGATCTTGCGTATTTCGCGCTGGCGCAAAGTCGAGTCGAACACCCTGCTGATGCGCGAAGGGGATTCCGACCAGCGTTTCGGCATCGTGATCGAAGGGCGGGTGGAGATCTCGGTGGATGATCACCACGTCGGCGAGGTGTCCTACGGCGAGGTTTTCGGCGAATTGGCCTTCCTCGATCAGCAGGAACACAGGCACATGCATACTGCGGTCACCACCACCGCCACGACCTATCTCGAACTCAATCCGGCGGCGCTGTCGTTGGCTACCGACGAGTGTCAGGAGGCGTTTCGCAGCCGTCTGGTGACCGTCGTGGCACGCCGTCTGGGCGCGGCCTACCGCGAACTGGCCAAAACAGGTGCGCCCGCCGAGCGCATCACCGCCAGTGGCTTTGGCATGGAACTGCAACTCGTCGACAACTGAACGTCGTCGGACGGCGGGTTAATTCAGCCGAGATTGTTGAGCGTCCAGCGGCGGATATCGTCCGCGCCCATGGCGCCGGCTTGACGGGCAATTTCCCGGCCGTGGCGGATCAGCACGAGGGTGGGGATGCTGCGGATGCCGAAGCGTGCCGCGAGTCCTTGTTCTTCTTCGGTGTTCACCTTGCCCAGTCTTACCTGCGGTTCCAGTTGCGCTGCGGATGCGGTGAAGGCGGGCGCCATGCTGCGGCAGGGGCCGCACCACGGTGCCCAGAAATCCACGAGCAGCGGTAAATCGCTTCGTTCGGAGTGGGCTGCGAAGTTTGCCGCCGTCAGCGTCACCGGCGCGCCGGAGAACAGGCTTTGCTTGCAGCGTCCGCAGGTTCCGTTGGCGCGCAGCTTTTCTTCCGGAACCCGGTTGATGGTGTGGCAGTGGGGGCAGGGAACAAGGAGTGGTTCGCTCATGGTCGTGTCGTCGGCGGGTGAATGTCCTGGCGCTTAGATGGGGTGCGGGGAATCGCTTTCAAGTCGTGCCGTCCGCTGTCCGGCCATGCGTCCTCGCTGGCGATAGCTAAAGTTCTGCCCGATTTGGCCGAAATCGCTTCCTGAGTCGCGATGTCTTCGCGGAACTTTGAGGAGGTGGCCTGTGAGCCGAGGCAGCACTTATGGAATCAGTCGGGTCGATAACGAAACCAGCCGAACTCACGGTTGGCTGGTGACCATTCAGCGACGCGGTGTGATCTACCGCAAACATTTCAGCGATGGTGTGTTTGGCGGCAAGCAGCGGTCTTTTGCAGCGGCGAAGGAATATCGCGACGAGATCATCGCTGCCCATCCGCCCCTGTCGATGCAGGAGTATTCCAACATCGTCAAAAAGAACAACCGCTCGGGCGTGGTCGGCGTCTGCCGCTACTGCGCCTCGGAAACCCGCGATCTGCCGGAAGAGAAGCAGCGCTGGTTCTGGGTGGCGTCGTGGCCGCTGCCGGATGGCCGGCGCAAGCGGGTGAAGTTCTCGGTCAAGAAATACGGCGAGGACGGGGCTTTCCAGATGGCCATGGATGCGCGCTCGTCCGCTCTCGACAAGCTGGTGGGGGCTTTCGATCCGGGTGCTGTCCGCCGCAAGGCAACCCGTCGTCGGGCCGCAGCTACGCCGGTCGGTGGGGCGCACTGAGGATTGCGGTTGCCGGGGCGCGCGGCTAAGCGGGGCTCCGGCGGCAGCGTTGCGAGCTTTCAGCTTCTGTTATCGGCAAGAGCCAGATTGACCATCCAGGTCAGGACGCTGTAGAGCAGGGCTCCCCAGAAGGCAGTTGCGAAATCCGGCACCACAAAGCCTTGCACGAGGCCGGATACCGTCCAGAACATCAGCCCGTTGATCACCAAGGTGAAGAGTCCGAGGGTCAGGATGGTGATCGGCAGGGTGATCAGTATCAGCAGCGGTCGGATGATCGCATTGACAAAGCCGAGCAGCACGGCGCTGATGAGCGCCGCGGTGTAGCTGTCCACCCGCACGTTCGATACGAGTTCGGGGATCAGCATCAACGCGACTGCGTTGAGCGCCCAGCGCAGGATCAGTTTCATTCTTTATCTCCGGTTGTTTCCGTTCTTCCGTCGGCGTTCAGGTGCGGGCGCCCATTTCGCGGGCGCGGCTCGCCTGTCGCGCCAGGGCTGCCGGATCGGGGCGTGCTTCGGTCAGCCAATTTCCCATCTGGGTTACGCAGAGCGCCATCAGGGCTTCGATCCAGTCCTGCCGCTCGTTGAGGCAAGGGATGTAGCCGAAGCGTTTGCCGCCTGCGTGCAGGAAGGCCTCGCGGCACTCCATGTTGATTTCTTCGAGCGTTTCGAGGCAGTCGGAGACGAAGCCGGGGCACATCACGTCCACCGAGCCGATGCCGTCGCGGGCGAGCGCTTCGAGGGTCGGTTGGGTGTAAGGCTTGAGCCATTCGGCTTTGCCGAAGCGCGACTGGAAACTGACGATCAGCCGCTCGGGCGGCAACTGGAGCGCTTCGCCGAGCAGGCGACCGGTTTTGAGGCATTCGCAGTGGTAGGGGTCGCCGAGGTCGAGAGAGCGCCGGGGGACGCCGTGGAAGCTGAGCACCAGGCGGTCGGCCTGATCGTTGCGCTTCCAGTGTTCGCGTACCGAGGCGGCGAGCGCCTGGATATAGCCCGGGTCGTCGGCAAAGCTGCGCACATAGCGGATTTCGGGAAGGTTGCGCCAGTGGCGCAGACTGGTGGCGACTTCGTCGATGACGGTTGCGGTGGTGCTGGCGGCGTATTGGGGGTAGAGCGGCACGACCAGGATGCGCGTACAGCCGGCGGCGCGCATGGCATCGAGTTGACTGCGGATGGACGGCTGGCCGTAGCGCATGGCCCAGTTCACCACCAGATCGCGCTCGCCGGCGTGGCTCAGGAAACCGGCCAGCAGCTTGGCCTGCTTTTCGGTGTGAGCCTTGAGCGGCGAGCCTTCGTCGGTCCAGACGCTGGCGTATTTCTTGGCCGACTTGGCGGGGCGGGTGCGCAGGATGATCCCGTTGAGAATGGGCCACCAGACGAGGCGGGGGATTTCCACGACCCGCGGGTCGGATAAGAACTCTTTCAGGTAGGGGCGCAGCGCGGCGGCGGTCGGGGCGGACGGCGTGCCAAGGTTGACGATCAGGATGCCGGTACGCGGCGTCTGGCCATGGGTGTACGCTGGCTCTGGCCAGAATCGGGTCATCGGGTGAGCTTTCTAGTTTTGGCCCGAAAGGGCGCTGGTGAGCAGGCGGGCGGTGACGTCCACGATGGGAATGACCCGTTCGTAGGCCATGCGGGTGGGGCCAATGACGCCCACCGAGCCGACGAGCTGACCATCGACTTCGTAAGGCGCGGTGACCACGCTGCAGTCGTCGAGGGGGCTGAGGCCGCTTTCGCCGCCGATGAAGATCTGCACGCCCTGGGCCCGGTTGGAGATGTCGAGGAGCTGCATGAGGCTGGTTTTCTGTTCGAACAGCTTGAACAGGTCGCGCAGCCGGACCATGTTGGACGAGAGGTCTTCGGCGTCGAGGAGGTTGGTTTCTCCGGAGATCACGTAGGTGGTCTGGGTTTCTTCCAGCACTTCGCTACCGGCTTCGACCGCGGCGCTCATCAACTCGGTCATGTCGGTACGCAACTGTTTGAGTTCGTCCTGGATGCGACGGCGGATTTCCTGGAAAGCGAGGCCGGCGAAGTGCTGGTTGAGGTAATTGGCGGCGGTGACGAGTTCGGACGGGCTGTAGGCGCGCTTGGTGAAAAGGATGCGGTTTTGCACATCGCCGGCCGTGGTGACGAGGATCAGCAGGATGCGGCTATCCGACAGGCTGACGAATTCGATCTGGCGGATTTTGAGCGTGTCCTGCTTGGGCGATACCACGACGCCGGCGAAGTGGGTCAGCCCGGACAGTAACTGGGAGGCCGCGTTGATGACGCGCTGCGGTTCTCCCGGCTGGATATGGCCCTGGAGTTCCTGCAACTGGCCGACGCCGAGCGGCTGCACGGTGAGCAGACTGTCGACGAAGAACCGGTAGCCGAGAGACGTGGGAATGCGTCCAGCTGAAGTGTGTGGGCTGGTGATGAAGCCGAGCTCTTCCAGGTCCGACATCACGTTGCGCACCGTGGCCGGCGACAATTGCAGGCCGGAGTAGCGGGACAGCGCACGCGACCCGACCGGTTGGCCTTCGGCGATGTAATGCTCCACCAGGGTCTTGAGGAGGATTTGCGAGCGTTGGTCGAGGCTGGTCATGGTTGCGATTCGGGTGGTTCGCAGGGATTCTAAGGAAGGCTGACGGTCATGAGAAGCGGAAGCGCGCGGCCGGTCGTGCGATTTGCCGGGCGGCGCTGCGACGGCGCCGGATAATGTGGTTTAATCAATCCATGACCTGCGACTTCAAGACCATCGCGCTGATCGGAAAATACCAGAGCCCCGAAGTGGCCGAAGCGGTGTTGCGTCTGGCAAACCATCTGCGCGGTCTGGGCCTGAATATACTGATCGAACAGGGTACGGCAAGTTCAACCGGATTGACGGCCGGTTTTTCGATTGCCAGCCACGAGGAGATCGGCGTTCACGCAGATTTGGCCGTGGTGCTTGGGGGCGACGGCACGCTGCTCAACAGCGCCTGCCGGCTCGCCGAATACGAGGTTCCGCTGGTGGGCGTAAATCAGGGCCGGCTCGGCTTCCTCACCGATATTTCGCGCGATGTTGCGCTTGAGAAGATCGATGAAATCCTGCAGGGGCGCTATGCCGAGGAATCCCGGATCCTGCTCGATGCCGAAGTCCTGCGCAGCAATCAACGGGTTTTCCGGACCGTGGCACTCAACGACGTGGTGGTGAATAAGGGCGAGTTGGGCCGAATGATCGAGTTCGACCTGCGTATCGATGGCGAGTTCGTTTACACCCAGCGTTCCGACGGCATGATCATCTCCACGCCTACCGGCTCGACGGCCTATGCCCTGTCGGCCAACGGCCCCATTCTTCATCCAAGTGTGGAAGGCATCGCGCTGGTGCCGATGTGTCCTCACACTCTCACCGCGCGGCCGATCACGCTGCCGAACAGCTGCCGTATCGATATCGTGCTGTTGCCGCCCCACGATTCCCGTGTCCATTTCGACGGTCAGACCCGCTACGACACTCGCGCCGGCGATACGGTGCGGATTAGCCGTTCTCCGCATCGCGTCCGCCTGCTTCATCCCGAGGGCTACAGTTATTTCGCGATGCTGCGCGAGAAGCTGCACTGGAGCTCGACGCCCCGCCACAGCTGATTCGTCGGCTTTTTGATCGTTTTTTCATGCTGCGCCATCTTTCCATTCGCGATTTCGTCATCGTCGATCAGCTCGAACTTGAGTTTGAAGCCGGCTTTGGTGCCCTGACCGGCGAAACCGGCGCCGGCAAGTCCATCCTTCTCGATGCCCTTGGTCTCGCGCTGGGCGGCAAGGCTGAAGCGGGGGTGGTGCGTGCGGGGCAGGCCCGGGCCGAGATCGTCGCCGAGTTCGATCTGCCGGCCGACGGTCCGCTGCGCGACTGGCTGGTGGAGCAGGAAATCGAGGCGGACGACGGTTGCGTGCTGATGCGCCGGGTCATCGAGAGCGGCGGTCGTTCCCGTGCGTGGTTGAACGGCTCGCCGGTGGTGTTGGCCCAGATGCGTGCGGCGGGCGAGTGGCTTGCCGACATTCACGGGCAGCATGCCCATCATGCCTTGCTGCGAGGCGACGCCCAGCTTGCCCTCGTCGACGCGCATGGCGGTCTGGCAGCCCGAGCGGCCGAGGTGGCCGAACGCTATCGCGCCTGGTCGGCGCTGCGGCGGGCGCGGGAGGCGGCGGAGGAGGGCGCGTCGTCTACCGAACGGGAGCGTGAGCTGCTGGGCTGGCAGGTCAGCGAGCTGCGCGAACTGGCCTTCGACGCAGACGAGTGGGCTACGCTCAATCAGGAGCAAGCGCGGCTCGCCCATGCGGCCGGTCTCATCGAAGGCAGCGCCGAAGTGCTCGACGGTCTCGCCGAGGGCGAGTACGCGGTGGTGCCGCAGTTGGAGCGTCTTCTCGGCCGCGTCGCCGAAATGGCCCGGCACGACGGGCAACTGGCCGATGTCCAGGAGCTTCTCGGCAGTGCTGGCATCCAGCTCGACGAAGCGCTGCACGCGATGCGTCGCTACCGCGACAGGCTCGACCTCGATCCGGCGCGATTGGCTGAAATCGACCAGCGTATTCAGGCCATCACCGCTGCGGCGCGCAAGTATCGGGTGGCGCCGGACGGCCTGCCCGAACTGCTCGCGGATAGCGTTTTCCGCCTTGAGCGGCTGACTCGCCAGTCCGATCCGGAGGCGCTGGCCCGTGAGGAGGCCGCGGCCCGTGCCGCCTTCATGGGCGTGGCGCAGTCCTTGTCGGAGGCGCGCCGCAAGGTAGCGGCCGGGTTGTCGGCGGCGGTCACCGAGGCGATGCAATCCCTTGCGATGGTCGGCAGCCGGTTCGACATCGCCCTGCGTCCGGTGGAGGAGGGCTGCGCCAGCGGGATCGAGACCGTGGAGTTCCTCGTTGCGGCCAATGCCAGTCAGCCGTTGCGGCCGATGGCCCGGGTTGCGTCGGGCGGCGAGCTTTCGCGCATCGGGCTGGCGATTCAGGTTATTACCAGTCGCAATGCGTCGACGCCGACGCTGATTTTCGATGAGGTGGATGTGGGGATTGGCGGTCGGGTGGCTGAGATCGTCGGGCGTTTGCTACGGCAGCTCGGCGACGATCGTCAGGTGCTGTGCGTTACCCACTTGCCGCAGGTGGCCGCCCAGGCAAATTGGCAGTGGTCGATTGCCAAGGAGACACGCGACGGTCAGACCCTGTCTCGGGTGACGCAACTCGACGCCACCGCACGCATCGAGGAAATCGCACGCATGCTCGGTGGTGTGAATATCACCGATACGACCCGCAGCCACGCTGCCGAGATGCTAAGCCTGCGCTAGCTGCGGGTGAGGTCGGGGCGCGTCGTCGGATGAGCGGACGCCGGCACAAACCCTTCAGCGGATGACGTCGCCAGCGCTTTGGCCAGTGGCTGCAGGCTTGTTGGGGCAGTCGGTCTTAAGGCATTCGACGTAGAGATACAGGGCGTGTTCTCGCACCGTAAAGCCTCGCTCGGCGGCGATTTTATTCTGCCGCTCTTCAATGGCTGCGTCGAAGAACTCTTCAACCTTGCCGCATTGCAGGCAAACCAGGTGGTCGTGGTGGTTGCCTTCGTTCAACTCAAAAACCGCCTTGCCGGATTCGAAATAGTGACGTTCGAGCAAGCCGGCCTGCTCGAACTGGGTCAGTACCCGATAAACGGTCGCCAGACCGATGTCCATGTCTTCGGCGATGAGCAGCCGATACACGTCTTCAGCGGTGAGATGGCGGGTTTCGACTTTCTGGAACAGGTCGAGGATCTTGAGCCGCGGAAAGGTCGCCTTCAGGCCGATACTTTTGAGATTCTGGGAATTGCTTGACATGGAGGCCCCGAAAAACAGGAGAAGGCGGCCGGGAGCCCGGCGAGCCCCATATGATATAGTTTCTGCCCCTCGTTGAGAATGCGGCCTGCCGGTCGTATCAGCGTCCGCTCCCAAAAACTCCATGCGCAAACAGAACTTTTCCACTCTGCTGGTTATGGCCGTGCTTGCGGCCATGGGCTCGGCTCTTTCCGCTTGTTCCGCCACTGCCGTCACCGACTTCGTGAAGCCTTATCGGATCGATGTCCGGCAGGGCAATTATGTTTCCCAGGAGATGGTTGCCCAGCTTAAGCCCGGCATGACCCGCGAGCAGGTCCGCTTCGTGCTGGGTACGCCGCTGGTGACGGACGTCTTCCATGCCGACCGCTGGGATTACATCTATCGTTTCCAGCCCGGTAAGGGCGAGGTGCAGGAGCGTCGCTTGTCCGTGATCTTCGAGAATGGCCAGTTGGCACGCCTGGACGGCGACGTGCGCGCAGAAGAGGCGCCGCCGAAATCCCAATAAGGGCCGCGTCAGCTGCATTTGTTCTCTTCCAAATCCTTAAATTCCGGGAAATTCATGAACCAAGTTCGTATCGCAATTGCCGGTGCGTCCGGACGCATGGGTCGGATGCTCGTCGAAACGACCCTCAAATCCTCCGATCTCGTTCTGGTTGCCGCTTTCGATCAGGCCGACAGCCCTTTCATCGGCAAGGATGCCGGTGAGCTGGTCGGCGCGCCTTGCGGGGTGACGGTCACCAGCGATGTGGCGGCCGGCCTTGCCAAGGCCGATTGCCTGATCGATTTCACCCGCCCCGAGGGCACTCTGCACCACCTGGAGCTGGCTCGGACGGCCGGTTGCGGGATGGTGATCGGCACTACCGGTTTTTCGGCGGAAGGCAAGGCCGCGATTGCTGCCGCGGCTGAGCAAATTCCGGTTGTCTTCGCGCCTAACATGGCGGTCGGCATGAATGCCGTGTTCAAGCTCCTGGATGTTGCCGCGCGAATCCTCAACGAGGGTTACGACGTGGAAATCATCGAGGCGCACCACCGCCTCAAGGTCGATGCCCCGTCGGGCACCGCGCTGCGCATGGGCGAGGTGGTTGCCAACGCGCTCGGGCGCGATCTGGAATCCTGCGCCGTCTACGGCCGCGAAGGGGTGACTGGCGAGCGTGACGGTCAGACCATCGGCTTCGCCACGGTGCGCGGTGGCGATATCGTTGGCGATCACACGGTGTTGTTTGCGGGTATCGGTGAGCGTATCGAGATCACTCACAAGAGCGGTAGCCGCATGCCTTATGCCTCCGGGAGCCTGCGCGCGGCACGCTTCATCGCCGGCCGTAAGGCCGGGCTGTTCGATATGCAGGATGTGCTCGGCTTGAAGTAATCCCTTTCGCATCGAGCTCTCAAGAACGGGCACGGCAAGCCGTTATGCTTGCCAGTCCCCGGGTAGGCGTGTCGGCGGGTCTGACGCGCCTATTTTTTTGATGTCCACTTCCTTGTCGCCGACGTGATCCGTTCCGAAGTCGATCCCGCTGCATCCGATGCCGAAATTGGCCGCGCCTTGCGTGTGTTTCTCGCGGAAAGCGTGGCGACCGGGCGTCTGGATGTGCCCTTCGACATCGTAAGCGCTTCGTCCGAACAGCTGATCGCCCTCGTCGGCGAAATCCTCGTGGCCCGCGAGAAAGCCGAGCGTCGGGGCAGAGAGGCGCGTGAGCGCCTC
>CALMXT010000111.1 GCA_937871125.1 uncultured Zoogloea sp.
CGCTCTTCGGGGAAGAAGTTGACGATCCGGTCGATGGCCTGGTTGGCGCTGTTGGCGTGCAGGGTGGCAAGGCACAGGTGGCCGGTTTCGGCGAAGGCGATGGCGTAGTCCATCGTCTCGCGGTCGCGGATTTCACCCATCAGGATCACATCGGGGGCCTGGCGCAGGGTGTTTTTCAGTGCCGGCTCCCAGGAGTCGGTGTCGATGCCCACTTCGCGCTGGGTGACGATGCAATTTTTGTGGGTGTGCACAAACTCGATCGGGTCTTCGACGGTGATGATGTGCCCGAAGCTTTTTTCGTTGCGGTAGTCGACCATTGCTGCCAGCGAGGTGGTCTTGCCGGTGCCGGTGCCGCCGACGAAGATCACCAGCCCGCGCTTGGACATGGCGATGTCTTTGAGTACCGGCGGAAGGCCCAGTTCGTCGAAAGTCGGAATCCGCTGTGGAATGGTCCGCAGGATCAGGCCGACTTGGCCCTGCTGGATGAAGGCATTGGCCCGGAAGCGCCCGATGCCCGCCGGCGAAATGGCGAAATTGCATTCCTTGGTGGCTTCGAATTCGGCGGCCTGACGGTCGTTCATGACCACTCGCGCCAGTTCGGAGGTGTGCGTGTGGGTGAGCTGTTGGTTTGACTGCGGGACGATTTTTCCGTCGATCTTGATGGCAGGTGGAAAGTTGGCGGTGATGAACAGATCCGAACCGTTTTTCTGCAGCATCAGCCGCAGGAGGTCGTGCATGAACTTGAGTGCCTGATCGCGTTCCATGTTGATTTCCTGTTACCGGTCGGGGCCGGTGTGATCGATGTTGGTCGGGGCGTCCAGGGGATGATGGCGCTCAGGCCAGGAAGTTGTCCTTGTTGGCGGCGCGCAGGCGCGCTTCGGCCCCGGAGACGATGTTGCGCCGGACCAGATCGGCCAGACATTGGTCGAGCGTTTGCATGCCGGCATTCTGACCGGTCTGGATGGCCGAGTACATCTGGGCGACCTTGTTCTCGCGGATCAGGTTGCGGATGGCTGGCGTGCCGATCATGATCTCGTGGGCGGCCACGCGCCCGGTGCCGTCCTTGGTCTTGAGCAGGGTCTGGGAAATCACCGCGCGCAGCGATTCGGACATCATCGCCCGCACCATGTCTTTTTCGGCGGCAGGGAAGACGTCGACGATACGGTCGATGGTTTTGGCGGCGGACGAAGTGTGGAGGGTGCCGAAGACCAGGTGGCCGGTTTCGGCCGCGGTCAGGGCGAGGCGGATGGTTTCCAGGTCGCGCATTTCGCCGACGAGAATCACGTCCGGATCTTCCCGCAAGGACGAGCGCAATGCGGCGTTGAAGGACTGGGTGTCGCGTGCGACTTCCCGCTGGTTGATCAGGCAGCGCTTGGATTCGTGCACAAATTCGATCGGATCTTCAATCGTGAGAATGTGGCCATATTCGGTTTCGTTCACGTAATCGACCATCGCCGCCAGGGTGGTGGACTTGCCGGAGCCGGTCGGGCCGGTAACCAGCACGATGCCGCGAGGCTGATTGGCGATGTCCTTGAAGGTTTTGGGGCAGTTGAGTTCGTCGAGGGTCAATACCTTGGATGGAATGACCCGGAACACCGCGGCTGCACCGCGGTTCTGGTTGAAGGCATTGACCCGGAAACGGGCCAGATTGGGAATCTCGAAGGAGAAGTCGGTTTCGAGGAATTCCTCGTACTGCTTGCGCTGGGCGTCGTTCATGATGTCGTACACCATGGCATGGACGTCTTTGTGCAGCAGAGCCGGCAGGTTGATCCGGCGCACGTCGCCATGTACGCGGATCATCGGAGGCAGGCCGGCGGAAATGTGCAGGTCGGACGCCTTGTTCTTGACGGTGAAGGCAAGCAGTTCTGTGATATCCATCGTGGTGACTCGTGGCGGGCTGGGGTTGTCGGGCGGAATGGAGGGCCGGGTTGTCTGGCCTTGTTCTGGCCGGAAAGCTGGCTTTCCGGCCGATGCTATACTCAACGGCCAGTCAGTCCGGAAATCAAGCGTTGGAAGATTATAAATCAGGCCTTTCCGGCCGCCTCCAAAACCTTGTCATGCGCATTGCCAGGGCCGCCGTGGCCGCCGGCCGAGATCCCGCCGGGGTGCGGCTGCTGGCGGTCAGCAAGACGTGGCCCGCCGAAAGTGTGCGCGAGGCCGCTGCCGCCGGGCAGCGTGCTTTCGGCGAGAACTACGTGCAGGAGGGCGTTGCCAAGGTCGAGGCATTGGCGGACCTCGGGCTCGAATGGCATTTCATCGGCCCGCTGCAAAGCAACAAGACCCGTCTTGTCGCCAACCGTTTTGCGTGGGTGCATTCCATCGACCGGCTGAAGATCGCCGAGCGCCTTGCCGAACAGCGCGATGTGCATCTGCCGCCCCTCGACGTGTGCATTCAGGTCAATGTGAGCGGCGAGGCCAGCAAAAGCGGCGTCGCGCCGGCCGATCTACCCGAACTCGCCCGGGCTGTGGCATCCCTGCCGCGGCTGCGGCTGCGGGGACTGATGGCGATTCCCGAACCGACGCCGGACGTGGCTCTGCAGCGCGCGCGCTTTGCCAGTCTGCGTATGCTTCGCGATGAACTCAATGCCGCGGGTCTCGGTCTCGACACTCTGTCGATGGGCATGTCGGACGATCTTGAAGCGGCCATCGCCGAAGGATCGACGATGGTTCGTGTCGGCACTGCAATCTTCGGCGCGCGAGCCTGAACATCCATTTCAAATTCAATTGTCAGAAAGATTTCGATGAAAATAACCTTCCTGGGCGGCGGCAACATGGCGGCTGCGCTGATCGGCGGTTTGGTCAAGCAGGGTTTCAAGGCAACGGACGTGCAGGTCGTCGAACTCTTCGCCGAAGGCCGGGCCAAGCTCGAAAGCCGGTTCGGCGTGCGTGCCGTCGAGGTGCTGGACGAGCAGGCGTTGGCCTGCGACGTGCTCGTACTGGCAGTCAAGCCGCAGCAGCTCAAGGTCGCGGTCGAGCCGCTCAAAGGCCGTCTGAGTTCGCAGGTGGTGGTTAGTATCGCGGCTGGCCTGCGTCTGGCCGACATCGGCCGCTGGCTCGGCGACTACCGCAAGCTGGTGCGTGCGATGCCCAACACGCCGGCCCTGATCGGTGCCGGAATCACCGGGCTGTTCGCCGATGCATCGGTGAGTGCGGAAGGTCGCGCCGCAGCCGAAAAGGTGCTGTCGGCGGTCGGGTCTACCGTGTGGGTGCCCGACGAAGCGCAGATCGACGGCGTGACGGCGGTCTCCGGCAGCGGCCCGGCCTATGTCTTTCATTTCATCGAATGCCTGCAGGCTTCCGGCGAAGCGCTCGGTTTTGACGCCGCGACCGCCCGCAAGCTGGCCATCGATACCGTGCTCGGCTCGGCCCGGTTGGCCGCCGGCAGCGAGGATTCGCCGGCCGTGCTGCGCGAACGGGTCACTTCCAAGGGCGGTACCACCGCCGCGGCATTGGCATCTTTTGCCGCCGATCATTTCCCGGCGGTTGTCGACCGCGCGGTGGCTGCCGCCGCCGCCCGTGGCCGTGAGCTCGGCGAAGAGCTTGGTCGAGACTGAGGAGGCCGCCATGCTCGGAAACCTTTTTCTGACCATCATCGACACCCTCGGCGGGCTGTTGTCCGGTGTGCTGCTGGCGCGTTTCATCATGCAGTGGCAGCGGATCTCGTTCCGCAATCCACTCGGTCAGTTCGTCGTGGCCACTACCGATTGGCTGGTGCTGCCGCTGCGTCGTGCCATTCCCGGTCTGGGAGGGCTGGATCTGGCCAGTTTGTTGCCGGCCTGGGTCGTGCAGGTGCTGGTGGTATTCGTGGCCTTGTGGGTGCGCGGCGTGATCGGCGCAGCCAATCCTGTCAGTCTGCTGGTGGTGATGTGGGGCGTCGGTCTGCTGGAAACCGTCAAGGTCGCTCTCTACCTGCTGATGGGGGTGGTGCTGATGTCGGCGATTTTTTCGTGGGTCAATCCCCACGCACCGCTCGCCGGTGTTGTCAATGCGCTGGCCGAGCCCTTCCTGCGTCCCTTCCGCCGGATCATCCCGATCATCGGCGGTGTGGATCTGACGCCCATTGCGCTGATCCTCGTGCTGCAGGTGACACTCAACGCCCTGGCGATGGGCAAGTACATGCTCATCGGGCTCGCCTGAGCCGTGAGTTGGCTTAACCGGGCTGCGGACGGCAGCGTGGTGCTTACCCTGCACATCCAGCCCGGCGCAAAGAAAACCGAAATTGCCGGCCTGCACGGCGACGCGCTCAAGATCCGCCTCGCCGCACCGCCTGTCGACGGCAAGGCCAACGCCGCGCTGATCGCTTTTCTGGCCAAGGCCTGCGGCGTGTCCAAGTCGTCGGTCGAACTGGTCAGCGGCGACACGTCGCGCAGCAAGAGGGTCAGAGTGTGTGGGGCTGATCCTGTGCTTTTCGACGACTGGGCGAGCGGCCGAAAGGCCTGAACCCCGAGCCCGATTCGACTTTCCCTCGCCTTCGGATTGCGGGCGTGAGGGGTTCAATCCCTTCCTCCGCCCGGGTCGTATACCGCTCGGGCGCAAGCGATTGCATGTTCATACCCGTTGTTTGCCTTCCATTGCGGCCTGCGTGGAGGGTTTGTGCCCGAGTTGCGGTCTTCACTGGGATCGAGGGCTCCATCGAATTCGATCCCATCGTGCCTGCAAAAAGAAGCAAGTAGGTGCAGCTTCGGAATGCGAAAAGCGGACGGATGAAGAAGGTTGCCGGATGAAGGTAGGCGGCGTGGAATGGCGTGCGGGTGCGCGGACTTCGGGTGGCGGACGCTTTGCAATTTGTCGATAAATTTTACAAATTTGTTTTTTGTGCCAGCCAAATGGTTGAAAAACAGGGATGTAAACGATGGGCTTGAAATTTGCTTGTATTTCTCGGTGGCCGTGATATTTTTGCTTGCAAGGCTTTGAAATTATTCTCACGTCGTAATCGAGGGGGTTTATGTTTTCTATCGAAACGTTCAAGTCCGGCGCGCTCATCGCTGGCACGTTTGCTGCGGCGGCGTTTGCGCTTGAGGCACAGGCTGCGGTCGTTCCGCAGTCGGCCCTGATCAGCTCCAGCAGTTATTACACCGACGACATCGGCGGCAATATCGTCACGACGGGCGGTGACAATGCCGCCAATGTCGGCTTGAGTTCAGGCCGTAACGACGATGGTTTCATGGCGTTGAACCTTGGCTTCTCGGTGAGCTTCTTCGGCAACACCTACACTTCGCTGTATATCAACAACAACGGCAATGTCAGTTTCAATAATGGGATTGCCGAGTACATCCCGAACGGTCCGACCGGGGCGGCGGCACCGATCATCTCGGTCTTCTTTGGCGACGTGGATACCCGAGCTTCGGCAAGCGGCGTGGTGCATTACCGCAAGGATGCGGATCAGTTGATCGTGACCTGGGACCGTGTCGGCTACTTTTTCGACGGCGTTGCTCGCGCCGATAAATTGAATAGTTTTCAGCTGGTTCTGCGGGGCGACAATTACCTTATTCCGGCAGGCGAAGGTGCCATCGGCTTCTTCTATAAAAACATGGGATGGGGAGAGACGCGGGACAGCGACCTGGAACCTCTCTCCGCCGCAGCCATTGGCTTCGGTGACGGAGCGGGCAATTCCGAAGTGCTCGAAGGCAGCAACACTACCAGTCTCTTCGCCGCTGTGAGCAACAAGCATATCTGGTTCGATCCGAATCTGGCTCCGGTGCCCCCGGTGGCGAACGCGGTGCCCGAGCCCGGTTTGTTCGGTTTGATGGGTCTGGGACTGGCCGGCCTTGCCATCGGCAGGCGACGCACTGCGGTGAATTGAGCGCTTGACGCTCGACGTGAGGTGAAAAATAGGGGCTTCGCGGCCCCTATTTTTTTGCGTCGATAAAAAAGCCCGGCATAGCCGGGCTGGGTTGGCCGGACATCAGGCCGGCCGGGTGCCACACGTCACAAGGACGGTTATTCCATCGCCTCGTAGAGCGGCAGGGTCAGGAATTCCGGGTAATCCGGGGTCAGGGACATCTTGTCGAAGATGACCGCGGCCTGGTCGTAGCTGGCGGTGTCTTCGCCCTGGGCGGAGACCGTGGCCTTCACCTTGGCGAGTTCCTCGGCGATCATCGGGCGGACCATCTCTTCGGTGACCTTGCGGCCGTCGTCGAGGATGCCCTTCGGGCTGACCACCCATTGCCACACTTGCGAGCGGGAGATTTCGGCGGTGGCGGCGTCTTCCATCAGGTTATGGATGGGCACGCAGCCATTGCCGGCCAGCCAGCTGCCGAGGTAGTGGATGCCGACGTTGATGTTGTTACGCAGGCCGGCTTCGGTGATCGGGGTGGTCGGGCGGAAATCCAGCCACTGTTCGGGGCCGAACTTGCCTTCGACCTGCTTTTCCCACTGGTTGGGCTTGTCGCCGAGCACCTTCTGGAACTCTTCGGCGGCGATGGCGACGAGGCCCGGGTGAGCCACCCAGCCGCCGTCGAAGCCGTCGTTGGCGTCGCGGGTCTTGTCGTGACGGATGCCGGCCAGGGCCTTCTCGTTGGCGACCGGGTCGTTCTTGATCGGGATCAGGGCCGACATGCCGCCCATGGCCGGTGCGCCACGCTTGTGGCAGGCCTGCACCAGGGCCAGGGCGTAGCCGCGCATGAACGGCACTTCCATGGTGATGGCGCTGCGCTGGGCCAGACAGAAGTCCTTGTTCTTCTTGAACTTCTTGATGCAGGAGAAGATGTAGTCCCAACGACCGGCGTTGAGGCCGGCAGAGTGGTTGCGCAGCTCAAACAGGATTTCTTCCATCTCGAAGGTGGCGAGGATGGTTTCGATCAGCACGGTGGCCTTGATGG
>CALMXT010000112.1 GCA_937871125.1 uncultured Zoogloea sp.
CGGCTGCGGCCGGGTTTTTTAACGTCAGACCAGCGGCAGCACCACCCGGAAGCGGCTGCCCTTGCCGGGCGCGCTGTCTACTTCGATGTAACCGCGGTGCTGGCGAACGATCCGGTAGGCCGACGACAAACCCAACCCCCGCCCTTGTCCAACCGGCCGGGTGGAAAAGAAGGGCTCGAAGATACGCTTGCGGGTCGCCTCGTCCATGCCGCAGCCGGTATCTTCCACATCCACCTGCAGTTTGCCGCCCTGCTGCATGGCGCGCACGCTGACGCGACCTTCCGTCCCGCCGAGGGCGCGACCGGCATTGTCGATAAGCGCCTTGAAGGCTTCGCCGAGCAAAGTCGGGTTGACCGACAGCACAGGCAGCTCCCCGTAGTCGCGCAACAGCCGCTGGCCGGGGCCGCGGCTGTCGGCAGTGGCCTCGATGGCCGCGTCGAGAAGCCCCGCCAAGGGCACGCGGCTCGTCTCGATCGGCCCTGTGCTCGCAAAGACCTGCAGATCGCGCACGATTTCGCCAACCCGGCCCAGGCCACGGACGGATTCGTCGAGCAGTTGCGGCAAGTCTTCGCGGATGAAATCGAGGTCCGCCGCGGCGCGCGCTGCCTGCCAGGCCTTCGCATCGGCGGACGTGCCGAGCGCCCGCCCGGCGCCGTCGACCAGCGCCAGCAGGCGTTCGCTATAGCCACGCAGCGTGCTCAGGTTGGAGACCACGAAACCGACCGGATTGTTGATCGCGTGGGCGACGCCGGCCGCCAGCTGTCCGACCGCCGCCAGCTTGTCGGCTTCGACGAGACAGCGTTGCGCCTGCCGAAGCGTTTGGTTGGCCGCGGTGAGTTCGGCCGTGCGCGCCGCGACGCGCTGCTCGAGACTGGCGTTGATCCGGGCGAGCTCCTTGTTGCGCTCGGCGACCAAGCCCAGCAGGCTGCGCACGGCATTGACGAGGGCTGCGTTGCCAGGGTCGCGACTATGGGTGGCATCGGCCTCGAAGGCCTCGCGCGGCGTCGCTCCGGCCGCCACCGCACGCAACTGGCGCGCCATGCTCTGGTCGGTGTCGAGGATATGGAAAGTCAGCCAGCTGGTGACAAAGTTGTAGAGCACCGGCACCACCTGGGCCGGCTCGGCGACGCTCCGCATGGCTTCGACCTGGACGACAAAATCGGCATGCAGTTGCCGATGCGCATGGAGATGGCGGGGATCGAGCCCAGCTTTCTCCATCAGCGCTTCTTCGGTGGCAAAGTGGTGCAGCGCGTAGCGGCCCAGCCCGTCCAGCACGTGGGAAAGTTCGGCGGGCGCAATCTCCGCCCCGCTCGCGGCACGTTGCGCCAGCGCATTGATCAGGTCCACCAGCTTGCGATGCTGGGCATCCACTTCGCCGAACCCCGTTGCGAAATAGTCCACCCAGCAAAACGGGGCAACGGAGGGCACTCCCGCCGGAGTGCTGCTCACCGACGCTTCTCCCCGTCCGGCAAGCACTGTCGCAACGCCAGCAGCAAGGGCTGCAGTTGCCGGACCAAACCGGCCAGCGGACGTTCAAGGGCCGCAGCGTCCCATCCGGCGCGGACGTCGTTGCAGATCGCCGCCGCCAGATCGAAGACGCCGCCGGCTCCGACATTGCCCGCCGCACCTTTGAGGGCATGGGCAAGACGTTCGAGTTCGCCCAGATCGCCTGCATCCAGCGCCGCACGCAGACGCTCGACAACGTCGGCATGGCTGTCGACGAAGAGACGCAGGATGCGCAGATATGTCGGCCACTTGCCGCGCACCATCCGCAGGCCGCGCGCGGTGTCGAGACCGTGGATGCCGCTCAGCGCCTCGGCCCAGTCGGTTTCCGCCGCCGGCGTCCGATCTGCGCTCCGCTCCGGCTCCGCTGGCGACGCGCAAGCGGATGCCTGCCCGATCCATTTGAGCACCATCCGGTGCAGGGTTTCAGGCTCCACCGGCTTGGAGATGAAGTCGTTCATGCCGGCAGCCAGGCAGGCTTCCTGATCTTCATCGAAGGCGTTGGCCGTCATGGCGACGATGGGCGTATGCGCCCGCCCCGGCAGTTGGCGGATCCGGCGAGCGGCCTCGAGTCCGTCCATCACCGGCATCTGCATGTCCATCAGGATCAGGTCGTAGTCGGCGACGCCGACAAGGTCGACGGCCTCCTGCCCATCGACGGCACGATCGATGTTGAGATCGAGATCGGCAAGCATGTCGATGGCAACCTCCTGGTTGAGCAGATTGTCCTCGACAAGCAGCAAATGAGCGCCCTTGATGCGCTGCACCGCAACGGCGGAATCCGGCAGCGACGGATCGGACTGGAAGACCGGCAGGCTGACGCCGGGACGCTTGCGCAGCCGCGCGGTGAACCAGAAAGTACTGCCCCGGCCCGGTTCGCTTTCGACACCGACCTCGCCCCCCATCAGGGTCGCCAGGTGACGGGTCAGCGCCAAGCCGAGGCCGGTACCGCCATATTTGCGGGTAGTCGAGGCATCGGCCTGCTCGAATGACTGGAACAGGCGCGGCAACTGCTCTGCGGTAATGCCGATGCCGGTATCTCTTACTTCGAAACGCGCCAGCAGGCTCTCGTCATCCTCGGAGACGATGTGCGCCCGCAACGACACGCTGCCGTGCTCGGTAAATTTCACCGCATTGCTGAGGTAGTTGAGAAGCGCCTGACGCAGACGCGTCACATCGCCGCGCAGCACTGGCGGCAGGCCGTCGGTGCTCACCTCGAAGGCCAGCCCGCGGGCCGTCAGGCGGTCCTGAATCAGGGAGTGGGCCTGGTTGAACAGGGCTTCCGGCGAGAAATCCTCCGACTCGAGACGGAGCTTGCCGGCTTCGATCTTGGAAAGATCGAGCACATCGTTGATGAGCGCCAGCAGATGGGTGCCCGCATGACGGATGCGGGACAGGCGGTCTTCCTGCTCCCGATTGAGCGGACTCCGTTCGAGGAGCCGGGCCTGACCGAGAATGGCGTTCATCGGCGTGCGGATTTCGTGGCTCATGTTGGCCAGAAAGGCGCTCTTGGCACGACTGGCGGCCTCGGCGCGCTGGCTGGTTTCGGCCAGCTGGGCGGTACGCTCGGCCACCTGCTCTTCCAGATGCAGGCGGTAGTGGTCCAGTTCGGCATCCAGCCGGAGCATCTCGGTGATGTCGAAGAAGCTCACCAGAAAACTGTCGCCCACCGCCGCACCCGACACCATCAGCGTGCGCATCTCGCCGCCCTTGCAGCAAACGCTCACCTCGATGGGTTCGATGGGCCGCTGCTCGGCGGTGGCCTTGCGCACTGCCGCGCCCCACTCCCGGTGGATACGCTCGCGATACTCCCGGTCCGGATGTGCGAGTGGCCACCAGGCCGAGGTGCGGGGAATATCGTCGCGGGTATATCCGAAGGTTTCGATGAAACTGCGGTTCAGGTCGCTCACCACGCCATCGGCTTTGATGAGGCAGATCGGCATCGGCGCCATTTCGAACAGCAGCCGGAAACGCGCCTCGCTCTCGCGCAACGCCGTTTCCTCCTGGTGCCGGGAGATCGCCACGGCCGCCAGCCCCGTCGCCAGCGCCACCTGATCTTCGTCCTCCTGGCCGGGCCGGGAAATCTGGCCGGTATAAAGCGCAAAGGTGCCGAGCACGCGACCCTCGCGACTCAGGATCGGCCACGACCAGCAGGCACGCAGCCCGAAGCTCGCCGCCAGTTCCCGATAGTCTGCCCACTGCGGATCGGTGGCGATGTCCTCGACGATCACCGGCTTGGCACGCCACGCCGCCACCCCGCACGAACCGACGTTTTCGCCGATCGCCACGCCATCGATCTTGCTCGTGTAGCCTTCCGGCAGGCTCGGCGCCGCCCCGTGCCGCAAGTGGACACCGTCCGCGTCGAGCAGCAGGATGGACGCCCGAACCGCCGGCAGCAGCGCCTCGAAACCTTTCAAGAGCGTGCTCAGCGTATCGGCCAGCGAGGCGCCGGAAGCAACCATTTCGAGCACACGACGCTGGTTCTCCAAGGACATTTCCACGCGCTTGCGAGCGGTCACGTCGGTCAGCACGCCGACAATTTCATGGCTTTCCGAGTTGTCGTCCTGACCGAGGCGCAGCTCGTCCCGCAGCCATAGACAGCGGCCATCCCGATGGGTAAAGCGGTATTCGTGGACCATATGGCCGACACGCAGCACTTCGTCGATCACGGCCCCAGCCGCGGCGCGGTCGTCCGGATGGACGCCATCCCACCACCAACCCGCCGTGAGCGCCTCTGTCCGCGAATAGCCGAGGATGCGCTGGACGTTGTCGCCGATGGCCACCGACACGACCTGCCCCTCGCTCACCCGCAGCGCATAGAGGATCGTCGGACTCGCTTCGATCAGGTGGCGCAGCTCGCATTCGGCGTCGCGCTGTTTGCGCTGAGCCTCGTCGCGCTCGGCACGGTCGCGCAGCGCCCGCAGGCCAATGGCAAGGTCGCCGCCCAACTGACACAGCAGCCGCACTTCCTCCTCGTCGAAGGCATCCGCGTCGACCGAATAAATGTTGAGCGCACCGAAACAGCCGCCGTCCCGAGTCGTCAGCGGCAAAGCACAGGAAGCCGCGTAGCCGTTGTGCAACGCGGCTTCGCGCCAGTTCAGCAGCCGCGGATCGGTCAGAATGTCGCGGCAGATCACCGGCCGCGCTTCGCGAATCGCGATGCCGGTAGGGCCGCGCCCGGCGTCGGAGTCGGCCCAGGAAAACTTCAGGGAGCGCACGTAGCCCTCCGCAAACCCGGCTTCGGCAACCGGCCGCACCGAGCGCTCGGGATCGTTTTCGGCAAAACCCACCCAGGCCATGCGATAACCGCCGAACTCCACCATCAGGCGGCACACATCGTTCAGCAAGCTGGTTTCGTCGGTGGCCCGCGCCACCGCCTGATTGCATTCGCCGATCGTGCGTAGCGCGGCGTTGGCGCGCTTGAGACTGAGTTCGACCCGCTTGCTTTCGCCGATGTCGCTCCAGATCGCGGCCAGATATTGCTCGCCGCCGCTGCCCGTGATGCCGCGCCCGCTGACACGCACATCGAGGATCGTTCCGTTGCGATGCCGTTGCCGGGTCTCGAAGGCCGTGCTGCCGGGCTCGAGCATTTTCCGCATCAGCACCCGGAGCTCGTCGGCGCTGAAGCGGCAATCGATGTCGGCCATCGTCAGTGCGCCAAAATCCTCGCGGCTATACCCGAGATTGCGATGGGCCGCGCCGTTGAACTCGATGAAGCGGCCGGTGGCCACATCCACCAGACAGATCGAGTCGCCGGCATGACTGACGATGCTGGAGAAAATCATCTCCTGTTCCCGCGAGGCATGCCGGGCCCGCGCCACTTCGGTGATGTCCCGCCCGACGCCAAGCACGCCCAGCAAGCGGCCATCCGATCCGAACATCGGCGTTTTGATGATGCCAAGCAGCTCCCGGTGACCGTCGTCGTCAAAACGAACCTCTTGCTCGCAGCACACCGCGCTGCCGGCATGGATGGCGGCCAGATCGGAGCAGCGGAATGCGTCCGCGATATCCCAGGGCACGAAGTCATAATCGGTCTTGCCGACGATCTCCGCTTCCGGCGCACCGGCCAATTTCTCGAATCGGGGATTGCAGGCCAGGAAATGGCCGTCCGGGTCTTTCAGCCACACCAGATCCGGCAGCGCCCGGAGCAACTCCTCCGCCTGCCAGTCGCGGGCGGCGGGCGAGCCCTCGCGCCTCAGCACCCCGACCAGATCCCCGGCGGCATCCACCACCACCACCGGCAGTCGGGCGGGATAAGCGGCGGCCCGAACATCGACGCTGCGCACATCCTCGCCCAGGGCGACGCGCAGGTAAGCCGCACTCATCGCCCGGCTTACCGGGCCGCTCGCGACATCCGGCTTCAGCAACGCGCGCAGCGCATTCTCGCCACTGAAAACACCCACCGGCTTGCGCCCCTCGATCACCACCAGGCTGTGAGCGGAATGCGCCAGCAAGCGCTCGGCCGCCTCCGAAACGGGACAGTCCGACGACACGGCGTCGGCGGCCATGCACATGGCCTCGACAATCGGGTGTCCGGCACTAACGCTACAAGGCTCAGACAAGCTGGGCATGGGACGATAACCTTCGAAGGTCAATGGGTTTCAAGAAATGGGAATCCGATTTTGCAAGCGTCGTTGTCCCATCATGCGGATCAGTGCGCACCTCTGGCGGCGAAGGCTGCGGCGGAATCACGGCTTAACCGAACAAACCTTACCAAATCGGGACAATTTTGCGGATTTTGGCCTGTTCGCAACCATTTTCAACGGCGTTTCGACAACGAACTTTAGTCGCACCGAAACACCCCGAAGCAAGGATCAAACCCGGCAACAAGCAATCTCCCGCCCGCTTGCGTAATACCACGATTCAATACCCCTGCGGTCGGCCTGCATAGCTCGGGACCGCTCACGGATCGCGCGCCGGCAGACCGAACGGCAGCCGTCATCCTCAAACCCACGGCAGCGCCGGAGCGCCCCGCTGTCGGCCTCCGACCGAACATCTTCGTCGCATATGGCGGCATCCACAACCGACTCAGCCTCGGCATTCCCGATCCGGATTCGCGGGGCGTCTGTTTCCATCGCCGCGCATCGGGAGCGCCCCTCGCCGCAACGCAGCAAAAACATCTCCACGGAGGCCGAACAGCACCGATAAGCCGTTGTAAATCCGCCGCTTTTCTCCAGCCGGACAACGCGCGACGCTGTATTTTTGCAGCGCAAGGTCGTATCATTCCGCTCCCCCGATTCACCTTCTCCCGGTTCCCCATGCTTCATCCCACCCGATTCGACGTGATCGTTGTCGGCGGCGGCCATGCCGGCACCGAAG
>CALMXT010000113.1 GCA_937871125.1 uncultured Zoogloea sp.
CGACCGACGAAACCATCATCGACTACCACCACGGCGTGGCCGACCTGCAGCAGAAAACCCTGCGCATGATCGGCGACCCCTGTGTGCGTTATCGTGAAGACCCGGTCCGCATGCTGCGTGCCGCGCGCCTCGGCGCCAAGCTCGGGCTCACCATCGACCCGGAAGCCCGCGCGCCGATCCGCCAGATGGCCGAACTCCTCGAAAACGTGCCGCCGGCCCGTCTGTTCGACGAGATGCTCAAGCTGCTGATGTCCGGCCACGCGGTCAAATGTCTGCGCCAGTTACGCGAAGAAGGCCTGCATCACGGCCTCTTGCCGCTGCTCGACGTGATCCTCGAGCAACCGATGGGCGAGCGCTTCGTCTGGCTGTCGCTGGAAAACACCGACGAGCGCGTGCGTCAGGGCAAGCCGGTTTCGCCCGGCTTCCTCTTCGCCACGCTGCTCTGGCACGAGGTACTGGCCGACTGGGACGCCCGCAAGGCCAACGGCGAGCACTCCCAGCCCGCGCTCTTCGACGCCATGGACGCGGTGCTCGAAAAACAGTCGGGCAAGCTCGCCATCACCCGCCGCATCGCCGGCGACATCAAGGACATCTGGGCGCTGCAGCCGCGCTTCGAAAAGCGCGCCGGCAAGACCCCTTACCGTCTGCTGGAACAGCCGCGCTATCGCGCCGGTTGGGATTTCCTACGCCTGCGGGCCCAGTCCGGCGAACTGCCGATGGAACTCCCCGACTGGTGGGACGCCTTCGCCGACGCCCACCCGGAAGCCCGCGAGAGCATGCTCATCCCCGACAAGAGCGGAGCCGCCAAGAAGCGTCGCCGCCGCAAGAAACCCGTAGCCGCCCCGATCGACGCCGGCGAAGCATGAAATCGGCGGTAGCGAATCGCGTCCGCGCCTATGTGGCGCTGGGCGCCAACATCGGCGAGCCGGTCAAACACCTGCGCGCCGCGGTCGACGACATGACCGCGCTGCCCGACACCCTGATCGTGGCCCGCTCCTCCCTTTATCGCAGCGCGCCGGTCGGCCTGCTCAACCAGCCGGATTTCATCAATGCGGTCGTCGCCCTCGACACCGCCCTCGCGCCGCTCGCGCTGCTCCGCCAGCTCCTCGCCATCGAAGCCCGCCACGGCCGCGTGCGCAGCGTGCCCAACGCCCCGCGCACCCTCGATCTCGACCTGCTGCTCTATGGCGACCGGCGACACAACGATCCCGAACTCGTCCTGCCCCACCCGCGCATGCACGAGCGCGCCTTCGTGCTGCTTCCGCTGCTCGAGATCGCGCCCGATGCGCAGATCCCGAAGCTCGGCGCAGCGCGCAACTTTTTACCCGGCGTCGCCGGCCAGTCCATCCTCCGCAGCGAGCCAATATAATGCCGATCTGGGTCCAGACCGCCCTGCTACTGGCGGCCTCCAACGTCTTCATGACCTTCGCCTGGTACGGACACCTCAAGAATCTGGCCACGTCGCCCTGGTACATTGCCGCGCTGATCAGCTGGGGCATCGCGCTTTTCGAATACCTGTTGCAGGTGCCCGCCAACCGCATCGGCGCCCAGGAACTCAACCTTCCCCAACTCAAGATCATGCAGGAGGCGATCACCCTCACGGTGTTCGTGCCCTTTGCCATTTTCTACATGCAGCAGCCCCTCAAGCTTGACTATCTGTGGGCTGCCCTGTGTATCCTAGGCGCCGTCTACTTCATCTTCCGCGCCTGAAAGGCGGAGTTTCCCATGCTCGAAAAAGCCCGCTACATCGTCGTGGAAGGCCCCATCGGCGCAGGCAAAACAACGCTCGCCAAACGCCTCGCAGACCGCATCAATGCCGAAGTCCTGCTCGAAAATCCGGCCGCCAACCCTTTTCTCGGGCGCTTTTACCAGAACATGGAACGCTGGGGGCTGCCAACCCAGATCGCCTTCCTGTTCCAGCGCAGCGAACAACTCGTCGCGTTTACCCAGCACCACGATCCGTTTCGCAGGGTGGTGTCGGATTTTCTGATCGAGAAAGATCCCCTTTTCGCCGAACTCAATCTCGCCGAAGACGAACTCCATCTCTACCGCCAACTCTACGAACGCCTCAAGCCGACCGTCCGCAAACCGGATCTGGTGATCTACCTGCAAGCCCAGCCGGACATCCTGATCGATCGCGTGCGTCGTCGCGGCGTCGAATCCGAACGCAAGATCAATGAGCCTTACCTTCAGCGCGTCGCCGAAAGCTACGCCACCTTTTTCCATCACTACGACGCCGCGCCACTGTTCATCGTCAATGCCGAATCCCTCAATCCGGTAGACAAGGACGAAGACTTCGAACTGCTCTATTCCCGGCTCATCGCCATGCGCAGCTATCGGGAATTCTTCGGTTACGCCGGCTAGGCCGTCACACTCATTCCCCGACCCGTCACTTCGGCCACGCCTCTTGTGCATCGCACAATATTGGAGTTAACTGCCGCCGCGAGGAGGAACAGTCATGAGCTATCTGCAGGAAAACACCAAACCCGTCACCCTTTTCGAGCTCGGCAAGATGCGCGCCGAAGGTCGCAAGATCGTCATGCTCACCGGCTACGACGCCAGCTTTGCGGCACTCCTTGAACGCTGCGGCGTGGATGTCATCCTCGTCGGCGACTCCCTCGGCAACGTGCTGCAAGGCCAGAAGACCACCCTGCCGGTCACGGTCGAGCAGATGGTCTATCACACCGAGTGCGTGGCCCGCGGCTGTACGCGCCCGCTCATCGTCACCGACATGCCTTTCGGGAGCTACGCCGAAAGCCCCGCCCAAGCCATGCGGAACGCCGCCCGTCTGATGGCCGCCGGCGCCCACATGGTCAAACTCGAAGGCGGCGCCTTCATGGCGGAAACCGTGCGTTTCCTGGTCGAACGTGGCGTGCCCGTCTGTGCCCACATCGGCCTCACCCCTCAGGCAGTGCATCAGCTCGGCGGCTATCGCGTGCAAGGCCGCAGCGACGAAGGCGCGGCCATCCTGAAGGCCGACGCGCTTGCCTTGGAACAGGCCGGTGCCGCGCTGATCGTCATGGAAATGGTGCCGTCCAGTGTGGCCGCCGACGTCACCGCCAGCCTCACCACCATGGCCACCATCGGGATTGGCGGCGGCGTCGATTGCCACGGCCAGGTGCTGGTCCTTCACGACCTGATCGGGGTGTTTCCGGGCAAGCGCCCGCGTTTCGCCAAGAACTTCATGGAAGGCGCCGCCAGCATCGACGACGCGGTCATCCGCTATGTCACCGACGTCCGCGAAGGCCGCTTCCCCGGCCCCGAACACAGCTATTGAAATCCCACATGCAGATCCATCCGACCATCGCCGGCCTGCGCGCCGCGCTCGCCGACGCCCGCCATCAGGCCCGCGTGGCTTTTGTACCCACCATGGGCAACCTCCACGACGGCCACATCGGCCTGATGCGTAAGGCCCGCGAACACGCGGACGTGGTCGTCGCCAGCATCTTCGTTAATCGCCTGCAGTTCGGCCCCAACGAAGACTTCGACAATTACCCGCGCACCTTCAAAGACGACTGCGCGCGCCTCGCCGGCGCCGGCGTCGATCACCTTTTCGCGCCCGACGAGAAGGAAATGTACCCAACGCCCCAGCGCTATCACGTGGAAGCCGACCCGGCCCACACCGACATCCTCGACGGTGCCGCACGCCCCGGCCACTTCCGCGGCATGGCAACGGTCGTGCTGAAGCTCTTCAACATCGTTCAGCCCCAGGTCGCCCTGTTTGGCAAAAAGGATTACCAGCAGCTGATGATCCTGCGCAACATGGTTCGCGAACTGGCGCTTCCCATCGAAATCGTGGCGGGCGAAACCACCCGCGCCGACGACGGTCTGGCGCTCTCCTCGCGCAACGGCTACCTGAGCGCCGCCGAACGCGCCGAAGCTCCGCGCCTCAATCGCCAGCTGGTATGGATTCGCGAGCGCATCGTTGGCGGCGAGCGGGATTTCCTGCGCCTGGAAACCGAAGCCGTAGCCGAACTGGCCGCCCACGGCTGGCATCCCGACTACATCTCCATCCGTCGCCGCAGCGACCTCCAACCGGCCAAGGCGGCCCAGGGCGACGATGCACTGGTGGTGCTGGGCGCCGCCAAGCTCGGCAAGACCCGCCTCATCGACAACCTCGAAATCTAGCGAAAAAAGCCCGCCCATGCCGGGCGGGCCTTGATCGTCCATCGCCGCGGGACCGACCCCGCCCGATGTCTCAGGTCGTCGCGTGGAAGCGGGCAATCAGCAAGGATTCCGCACCTTGCTCGCTGCGCCTGATGTGACCGAAGTTTTCGGCGATTTCTTCGCACTGGCGGATATCTTCGATCAAAAACTGGCGCAGTCCGACGCACAGCGCCAACTCGCTCACCGCCGGCTCGTCCTTGCACGCCGAGCGGATCGCCCGAACCACTTCGGGATAAACCGGGTCTTTCGCCAGCAAAGCCGCCAAGCTGATGCGCACGTGGTTGGCTGCCCGCGAATCCGGCTGCTCGCGCTTGAGCTTGAGCAAGCCTTGCAACACGCCCCGCCGGACTTCCCGATGATGCCCGAGCGCCTGGGCGTTGGCGATCCGTCCCAGCACCACAAGCCATTCGGGCGCAATCTGTGCGGCGCCCCGGGCGCTCTCGCGCCAGGTCTGCCAGGCAATGACGGCCAGCGCCACAATCCCGAAAACTGTAATCAATATGGCGTTCATGATGTGCCTCATCCAACGAGTACCGACACTCGCAGCTTAGAAGGCACGGAACCGCCGCGTGGCCGAATACGTCACGCTTTGTGGCAAACATCTCACCGGGGCGCCTCCACTCGCATGGCGCCGCGACTTCAATCACGGCAGCGCCGCCGGAATGGCCAATGCCATCCACCAGCAGGCCGGCCCTGGCACTCACAACTCCCGCAGCGCATTCACGATGCTCATCCGCGCGGCCCGCGCCGCAGGCATGAAGCCGCCAACCAGCCCCATTCCAAGCGCAAAGAGCAGCGTCCGGACGGCGATCGCCGGGGTCAAGCGGAAGCTGAAGGCCAACTCGGAGAAAGATTGCCAGTTCATTGTCGAGATGGTGACCACCTGCATCAGCGACGCCGCCGCCAACCCGGCAAGACCGCCGAGGAGCGACAGCAGCAGGCTCTCGACGAGAAAGGCCATTAGCACGCTGGACCTGCGAAAACCCAGCGCCCGCAGGGTGCCGATCTCCGCGGTACGGCTCGCCACCGCGGCGTACATGGTGATGGCGGCGCCGATCACCGCGCCCACCGAGAAAATCACCGAAAGGGTGAGGCCAAGGATGTTGATGAAGTTGGCCAGCACTGCCGACTGGTCGGCGTAGAAAGTGCGTTCGGGCTTGGTCTCCAGGGTCAGGCGCGGATCGTCGTCGAGGCTGCGGCGAACGGCCGGAAACAGCGCCGGGTCCTCCAGCCGGAACACCACGGACGAATACGCGTTGCGCCGGAAGGTTTGCAACAACTGGTCCGCATCGCCCCAGATTTCGGAGTCGAAGCCGCTTTTGCCCGCGTCGAAGACGCCTACCACCCGCCAGTCCCGCCCGCCGAAGCGCACCGCGCCGCCCAGTTCCATACCGCGAAACCGCGCGGCGATGCTGCTGCCCACGGCGACTTCGCCGGAGCCCGGCCGGAACATCCGCCCTTCCACCAGCCGGAGCTGCGGACGCAGGGCCGCGCCGGCCGGCCCCACGCCACGGATGATGACATTGGCCGGCTTGTCGCCGTCGCGCTTGGCGAGGGTGATGAGCACCACGGTCTCCTTCGAGACCAGCGGCGCCCCGCCGACACCGCGGGCAATCTGCGGCAGGCTTTCGATCAGCGCCGCCTGACTGCGTTCGACCGCGCTCTGTACCTCGGTTTCCGAGCCCTTGCGGATCACCACCGCATTGTCCGGCTGGCCGGTGTCGACCAGCGTTTCCTTCAGCCCCTGGTCGAGCATCAACACCGTGGCGAAGACGAACACCACCAGCGCCATCCCGCCGGCCGTCAGCGCCGTGGTCAGTCGCCGCGCCCATAGATTGCGCAGGCTGTAGGCGAAAGGAATGATCTTCACCGCGCGCTCCGCCAGGCCGGGCCACGGAACGACATCGCGTCGGCGGACGTGACCGGACATCGTTCGCGCGGGAATCGTCGTCTCATGCCACCGCCCGCAGTCCGTCGACAATAGACAGCCGCGCGACCCGACGCATCGGCAGCAACGCCGCCACGATGCCTACCGCGAGCGCACAGCCGACCTGCAGCAACACCGTGGATTGAGACACGTTGAAGACCGGAAAGAGCGTGCCCATCTTCGCCGCGAAAGCCGCCGCAACCGGAAAAGTGAGCAGGATGCCGACGAGGCCGCCGACGAGGGCCAACATCAGGCTCTCGCCGCAGATCAGCGCGGCGACGAAGCCCGGCGAAAACCCCAGCGCCTTGAGGGTGGCGTATTCGGCCGTGCGCTCCCGGGCGGTCATCGACATGGTGTTGGCCATCACCGCCATGATGATGAAGATCACCAGATACGAAACAATCCGGATCGCCACCACGATAGCCTCGGTCATGGCCACAAAGCCGAGCGCGAAGGCCTTCTCCGTTTCGGTGAGGGTTTCGGCGCGGGAATTGACGAACTCCCGGTCGATGGATCGGGACACCGTCGCCACCCGGTCGGCGCTGTCCACTTCGACGATGAACACCCCCACGTTGTCGGCCCGGCCCGGCAGGCGCGCCTTGACGGTTTCATTCAGGTAGGCCCAATGGAAGAACATCTGCGAGCGATCGGTGCTCTTGCTGGCACCGTCGTAGATGCCACGGATGACGAAATCCCAATTGCCGGCATAGATCGTGCCTTTGAGCGTCAGCGTGTCACCGACCTTGAAACCGTGGGTATCCGCGAGCTTGCGGCCGACGATGCAGCCCTTGCGGTCGCGCAGAAAGTCGCGCATCTGACGCTCGTCCACAATGAATTCCGGGTAGATCCTGAAATAGCTCTCGCCATCGACGGCGAACTGGGGAAAGAAGTTCTTCGGCTCCTTGTAGATACCACCGAACCAGTTCGCCCAGCTCAGATCGCGCACGCCATCGACGGCCCGGATGCGATCTTTGTAAGTGAGCGGCAATGGGAAGACCAGCGAAATCGAACTCCGGGTAATCAAGCGATTCGCCGCCGCACCGTTGGCCCCGGCATACCAGGCGTCCACCACCGTGCCGAGCAAGCCGAAAGCGAGGATCGCCACCACCATTCCGAGCACGGTGAGGCCCGAACGCAGCCGGTGGCGCCAGGCATTGAGCGCAACGAGTCTGAAAAAACTACCGGACATGTCCGCTGCACGCCGGCGGGTTCGACCGGCCGCCCGAATGGCTTGGCGGCCCCTCCCACTCTTGCCATCCAGCCACGAAGCTATACACTTCGGAAAGCTGGCAGCGCGGTGCCGCGGGGCCCATCGAAACCAACAAAAAGGAGGGATGCAAACTATGGTTGCAACGGTTCAACAAATTCTTCAGAACAAGGGCAACGCGAACTATTCCGTTACCCCGGACACTACCGTGCTGCAGGCTCTCCATCTCATGGCCGAACATAACGTAAGTGCCGTTCTCGTGATGGAAGGCGAGCGGCTCGCGGGCATCTTCACCGAGCGCGACTACGCGCGCAAAGTGGTGCTGAAAGGCCTCGCTTCCAAGGACACCAAGGTTGGCGACCTGATGACGCCCAACGTGCTCACCGTCTCCCCCACCCACACCATCGACGACTGTATGTGCATCATCACCAACAACCACGTCCGCCACCTGCCGGTGGTCGATCATGGCAAGGTGGTCGGCATCATCAGCATCGGCGACGCCGTGAAGTCGGTCATGGAGCAACAGCAAGCCACCATCGACCAGTTGGCCGGCTACATCGCCGGCGGCATGAGCACCTGATCCGCTCATCTGTCGCGCCCCGCTTCGCATGCCGACATCGTTTCCGGCAGCGGGCCTGACAGTTTTCCGCGCAACTCTCCTTTTTCCAGATGCATGATCGCGTGGGCCGCTTCGGCGGCCCGCTGGTCATGGGTGACCATCACGATGGTCTTGCCCACTTCCCGGTTCAGACGCTGGAGCAGTTTCAGCACCGCTTCGGCGGATTCCCGGTCCAGATCGCCCGTCGGCTCGTCAGCCACGATCAGAGTCGGGTCGGTGACCAGCGCGCGGGCAATCGCAACCCGCTGTTGCTGACCGCCGGAGAGTTCGGCCGGCTTGTGGTCCATGCGGTCGGCAAGGCCGACCATCGCCAGAGCAAACTCCGCCCGCTGACGGCGCTCGCGGCCCGATAGCGCCGTGAGCAGCAGCGGCAATTCCACGTTCTCCCGCGCGTCGAGCACCGGCATCAGGTTGTAGAACTGGAAAATGAAGCCGATGTTGCGCGCGCGCCAGTCGGCCAGAGCGGCCTCGTCGAGGGCCATGATGTTCTCGCCGGCCACCGCCAGTTCGCCGCTGTCCGCCCGGTCGATGCCGGCGATCAGGTTGAGCAGCGTACTTTTGCCCGAGCCGGACGGACCCATCAGCGCCAGGAATTCCCCTTCCGCGATGTCGAAACCGATCCCCGCCAGCACCGGCACCAGTTGAGCACCGCGCCGGTAGGACTTATGCACGTCGCGCAGACGCACCAGCGGCCCGTTCATTTGCCGACACTCACCGCGGCTCCGTCGCGCAGCGAGGCCGGCGGACGCAGCACCAAGCGGTCGCCGGGCTGCACACCCGCAAGCTCCAGGAGATCGCCGATCTTGGCGCCGGGCATCACCGTCACCCGCTTCGCAAGGCCGTCCTCCACCCGGAAAACCGCCGTACCGCCCTCCCCCACGACGATCGCATCGCCATGCACGGCCGTGCGCGGCTGGCGTTCCGCCGCGTTCATCGCCCGCGAAAGAAAGGCGATCTTGGCACTCATCTCGGGCAAAACCCGCGCATCCGGATCGAGAAAACGGATCTTGGTCAGCACGCTGGCCTTGGCCCGGTCCACGGTGGGAACCAGACGCGACACCTCACCGCGAAAACGTTGCTCCGGAAAGGCGTCGAGCTGGATCTCGCAGGGCTGGCCGAGGGAAATCCTGGAAAGGCTGGACTCCGACACGTCGGCCTCCACTTCCAGCGTCGTCATGTCGGCCATGCTCACCACGGCGCCCTTGCTGTCCGCCGCCGCGGAGAAGTTGGTGATCAGGTCGCCGACGTTGGCGTTCTTGGTCAGCACCACACCGTCGAAAGGCGCGCGGATTTCTGTCTGCGCCACCGCCACCTGCGCTGCCCGACGGGCCGCCTCGGCGGCCTTTTCCGCCGCACGGGCCGACACGACGGCCGCCCGTGCCTTGACCGCCCGCGCCTCGGCCTGATCCACCTGCGCTTGGGCGACAAAATTGCGAGTCCGCAAATCGCGGGCGCGCCCCAGCGCCAGTTCCGCGTCGCGCAGCTCGGCCTGCGCCTGCCCAACTCCGGCCCGCGCCACGCCCACATTGGCGTCGGCCTGCTGCAATTGGGCCGCCACATCCCGCGACTCCAGCCGCGCGATCAGCTCGCCGGTCTTCACCACCGAGCCTTCCCGCACCCCCAACCATTCGAGCCGGCCGGTCGCCTTGGAAGCGATGGCCGCCTTGCGCTGAGGCACCACGTAGCCGGTGGCATTGAAGACGGTCACCCCCTGATAGGGCCAGGCCTGTCCGACCGTCACCGTCTCGACCGCCAGCGGCGCATGCAGCCGTGCGAACAGCGCGGCTCCGCCTACAAGCAGCACGACCAGCCCGCCGAACCATCGGCCCTTGCGAAAGCGGCGCTGCGCCGGGCGGGCGGCCTGACGGTCGATGCGCAGTTGAGAGAGATCGGTTTCGCTCATGGCCTTGGGCTGAAGTCGCGGTGAGGTTACGGTGCCGATAGTGCGCGTCTGCAATACCGGCCCGGCATTTTAGCGTGCCAACCGCGGGCAGCGCCCGCCTCCGCCTTCAGCGCAAAGGAAAGTGCACCAGCACCGCCAGCCCGACCCCGCCATCGGGACGCGGCAGCCCGTCTTCGAAAGCCAGCGTCGCACCGGCGATGTCGGCGATCCGGGCGACGATGGAAAGCCCCAGCCCACAGCCGTCCGCCTCGATATCGGCGCCGCGGGCAAAGCGGGTCAGCATCTGCTCGCGCAGCTCCGTCGCGATGCCGGGTCCGTCGTCGGCCACTCGCAGGCAACGCCCCCGCGCGTCGAGGCCGACTGTCACCCGGCCGCCGGCCGGCGTGTAGCGCAGGGCGTTATCGATGAGATTGCGCAGCAGCACTTCAAGCCACCAGCGGTTGCCGCAAAGGGTGAAACCGGGTTCGGCGTCGAGTACCAGCGTCTGTTGGCCACGCAGGGCCAATGGCGTCAGCGCCGAGCAGACGCCCTGGGCGAGTTCGGCCAGATCGAAGTACTCGCCCGCCGCAGCGCCGGCATCGGGATCGAGCCGGGCCAGCGTCAGCAGCTGCTCGACCAGATGGGTCATTCGGTCGACGCCGGTCAGCACCTGGTCGAGCGCATGCCCGCGCACGGCTTCGTCGCCGGCCCGGCGGGCGACCTGAGCCTGGATCTTCAGTGCCGCCAGCGGTGTGCGCAGTTCGTGGGCCGCGTCGGCGGTGAAGCGCCGCTCGTTGTCGAGAACTTCGGTGACCCGCCCCACCAAGGCGTCGAGCGAGCACACCAACGGCGCAATCTCGGCGGGCAGGGAGCCCGGCAAACGCAGCGGACCCAAATGCCGCGCATCCAGATCGCCCACCGCCGCCGCAGCCGCCGTGACCGGTCGCAACGCACGCCCCACCACCGCCCAGATGGCCAGCGCCATCAGTGGCAGTCCGACCAGCATCGGGAGCAGCAGATGCAGCGCAATTTTCCCGGCGAGGCGGTAGCGGGCATCGTGGTGTTGACCGACGATGACCCGGTAGTTGCTGTGATCGTGATTGACGGTGAAGAAACGCCACAGTTCGCCGTGGAGTTCGTGCTCGTCAAAACCCGGGGCGTTCGTCGCCAGCTCCTGCGGCATCTCGGACGAGCGGACCAACAGGCGCCAGTTGCCGTCCTGCTCCCGCAGCCACACCTGGAAGGCCAGCGGCAAGCGATAGGCGTGCTGGTGCTCCGCCATTTCGTCGGCCACATGGGCGTCTTCGTTGGTGGCGACGATGGCCAGCAGGGTTTCGGCAACCTGAACCAGTTGAGCGTCGAAGAGTTCGTCGGCCTCGGCGTGGGCGGTGCGAAAAGCCACCAGCGCCGATACGCTCCAGAGCAGCGCCACAACGCCGATCAGCAGCACCAACAGCCGGCGGCGCAGGGAATAGACGCGGCGAACGGGGCCGCTCACCGGGGCGCCTCGTCGATCATATAGCCCACCCCGCGCACCGTCCGGATCAGCTCGCTGCCGAGCTTGCGCCGCAGGTGATGGATATGCACTTCGAGGGCGTTGCTGCCGACGGCTTCGCCCCAGGCATAGAGTTGCTCGTCGAGCATGCGGCGGGTAAGCACCCGGCCGGCGGCATCCAGGAGCGTATGCAGAAGATCGAACTCGCGGCCGGTCAGGGTTATCGGCGTGCCTTTAAGACTGACGCTGCGCGCCGCCGGATCGAGAACCAGATCGCCGTGGCGCAAGCTGGCGTCCGCGCGACCTTGGGAGCGACGCACCAAGGCCCTCAACCGGGCCGCCAGCTCGTCCAGATCGAAGGGTTTGACGACATAGTCGTCGGCCCCCAGATCGAGACAGCGCACCTTGTCGGCCACTTGGTCGCGCGCCGTGAGCACCAGCACCGGCACCGGATTTCCCGCCCCGCGCAGCGTCGACAGCACCGACGGGCCGTCGCGCCGCGGAAGGCCGAGGTCGAGCACGACCGCGGCAAAGCTCTCGGCAGCCAGCGCGGCCAGCGCGGCTTCGCCGTCTCGCACCCAGTCCACCGTAAAGCCCGAGCCACCAAGCCCGACCTGAACGCCGTCGCCCAGCAGTCGATCATCCTCGACGAGCAGAATCCGCATCGCTATTTCATACCAACGCGGCAAGCGAAACCTGCCAGTGGAACGCGACCGAAGATCCGCCCGTTGCAATGGCGATCCGGCAGTAAGGCCATCGCGACGGCCCGCGCACGCCAGCCCCGACGCGGGCACGGCAGCCGGTCATAGACCTTTCGGCGGTGCTGGGAGAAGGTGGCGATTGGGCGGACGTGCATGCGCATTACCGGTGATCTGCTCCGCCCACGATCTCAACCCGGTCTTGGCCCAGCCTCAAGAAAAACTCGCTGCCGACATTCAGAAGGCTCGCACATAGCTCACACTCGTCGGCCCGAGCAGCCAGTTGCCGGTACGCACACCGAGATAAGCCCCGGCGGCGTTCCAGCCCATGTCCTTCCAGGAAAAACGGTTGCAGTCCTGTTGGGAGTCGTAGACCTCTTTGGCGAGGCCAGGGATCAAGGCCAGACCGAAGGCCGTCCAGGTGTCGTCCGACAATCTCGAGGCGCCGGCACCGAGGGCGAAGGAGACACCGAAATGCCCGGCTTTGTCGCGGCCGGTCCAATCGTCGTTGTAATGACCACAGGCCTGCGCGCTACCGGCCAGTGCGGTGAAAATCGAAAGACTTGCCAGAGAAGTTGCCAGAATTTTCAAGAATCACCTCAATAAACACATCGCGCACAGGCTTGAACAAGGGCGTCTCAGAGCGGGCGCTTGACCGTCAGCGCACCGCGGATCTGCCCCTTCTCATAACCGAAAGCACGATCGTGGGGATAGCTCTGGGCGAGCTGGTTCTTCAAGCTGTCGGAGATACTTCCCACCTGACCGTGGCATGCGAGGCACACGTCGCCGACGGGAATGGCCCGGATGTAACGATAGACCTGCTTGCCGTTCTCGGTGACGACCTCGCCGGTTTCAAGGGTTTCCACCTTCTCGCCGGCCGCCGCGCGGATGTTGAAATCGGCCAGCTGACGGGCCTCCCACACGTCGGGCGTACCGCGATCGGGGTTGCGCGTGCGCAGACTGACCCGGCGCATGTCCCAACCGGTCTTGGCCGATTGCTCCTTGAGGAGCTGGGGAGCCTTTTCCTTGCATACCGGAATCGCCTCGATCGGCCCCTTTGCGGCAACCGTCTCCTGCATCATGCCAACCACTTTGGGCAGCACCGGCAAAGCGTTCTTGCGCGTGTCGACCTTGAGCGCCTCGAGATCCTGGGCTTGGGCTGCACCGCAAAAAAGAACCACGGCGATGGGAGCGGCGACGGCAAAAGCACAACGAAACATGGTGAACCCTCCTTTTATTAGATTTCACTAATATATCGTATATTGTGCCGTCCCGCCCCAGAACACGGGCTTAAACCGCCCGGCGGATGAAGTCCGCGAAAGACGCCAGCTGGCTGGCGACAAACTTGCGGGTAGCCGCATCGGTGAGTTCGCCGGTCGCCGCATCCACCTTGTTCTGCACCGCACCGACCATCACCTCGGGCTTGTTGAGCACGCGACAATCCAGGCAGACCAGCACCTGACGCAGGTGGTACTGGCAACGCGCACCGCCGATGACCCCCATTGACGCCGACTGGAGCGCGACCGGCTTGCCGGCGAGCGGTTGGTCCGGCACGCGGGAGAGCCAATCGATCGCATTCTTGAGAACCCCAGGCACCGAGTAGTTGTATTCCGGGGTGACGATCACGACGCCATCGGCCTCGCGAATCCGGTCGACCAGCGCAATCACCGCCGGCGGAATGCCCGTCGCCTCGAGATCGGCGTCGTACAACGGAATATCGCGGATCGACGGCAGCGCGACGACTTCCATGCCTTCGGGCGCGAGGGACGGCAGGGCACGGGCGATGGCGGCGTTGTAAGACCCCTGACGCAGACTGCCGAGCAGGGTTACGATCTTGAGCGAGGCGGACATGGACGACTCCTTGACGAATGGAATGACGGTACAGGTATCGCCACCGTATCACGAGTCTTCCGCCCCGGTGAACGCGCCGCCCGGACAATCTGGCGGCTCCCTGAAACTAATCGCCCTCCGACCGCACCAATAGGCAGCAGCCTTCGCTTTCCGCTCACTTTCACCCAGGGAGAACAACGATGGAATCGCACTTGCACACCCTTGCCAACCTCTTCGCGCAACTCGGTTTGCCCAACGACAAGGCCTCCATCGAGGCTTTCATTGCTGCCCATGCGCCCTTGCCCCACGACATGCAATTGGTCAATGCCCCTTTCTGGACGCCGGTGCAGGCAGCCTTCCTGAAAGCCGATCTTGCCGACGATGCCGACTGGAGCGCAGTGGTGGACGGCCTGGACGCACTCCTGCGCCACGCCGGCTGACTACTCCGCGAGAAGGAAGCGCGCCGGATCGACGCCCCACTTGTCCGGCGCTTCCGCCGACAGGATGCGGTCGCCGCCACCGCTGCCAAGCTTGCGGCCAAGATCGAGCATTTCCGGCTTGAGATAAGCATTGGACTTGGTGCTGAAGAAGACCCGTAGCCGCGGCGTGAGCAGGTTGGATTCGTTCTGCTCGGTCACCACTCCGAGTCGGCCCGACTCCAGCCGTACCAGGCTGCCCACCGGGTAGATGCCGACACAGCGCATGAAGCCCTGCAGCAGTTTCTGGTCGAAATGGGCGGCGCTCCATTCCCACATCTTGCGCAGCGCCTCGGCGGCCGGCAAACCCTTGTGGTAACAGCGGTCGGCGGTGATGGCATCGTAGACATCGACGATCGCCGCCATGCGCGCCATCACCGAAATGGCATCGCCGGCCAAGCGGTCCGGGTAACCGCTGCCATCCAGACGCTCGTGGTGATGGCGGGTGATATCCAGCGGCACCGCGCCGATACCCGGCGTTTCGAGCAGCACGGCATGACCGTCGCCAGGATGCTTCTTGATCAGGTCGAATTCGGCGTCGGTCAGGCGGCCGGGCTTGTTGAGCACCTCGTCCGGCACCTTCATTTTGCCGATGTCGTGCAGCAGCCCGCCGATGCCGCCCTGCCGCAGTTCTTCTCCGACCAGCCCGAGAGAACGTCCAAAAGCGATCATCAGCGTACACACGCTGACCGAATGCAGGAAGGTGTAGTCGTCCTTGTTCTTGATTCCGATGAGGCCCAGCAAGGCACTGCTATTGCGCAGCACCGAACTGGAAATCGCCTCGACGACCGGCTCCGCGTCTTCCAGCGACACGGCCCGGCCCAGGCGCACGTCGCTCATCATCGAGCGCACCACCCGGTGGGCCTGCTCGTGCACCTTGCGGGCGCGGGCCATTTCGTCCCGAACGGAGACGCGTATGGAATGATCTTCCGGCGCACTCATCGCGGCCACGATTTCCTGCTCGACCGCCGCCTGCACCACATCGGCGGCCACCGCATCGCGATCGTCGAGACCGCGAGCGGTGTCGATATACACATCCCGGACGCCCGACTCGACGATGCGACGCAGATCGTCGTCGCCTTTCAGCTTGAACTTGGTGCGCCAGAACGGGTGCGACATCCAGTCGCCACACAGTTCATGAATGAACATGCCCGGCTTGAGCCGGGCAACCGGAATCTTCTTCAGCATGGGGAAACAGCCCGCGGAGGCGTTGTAACGTATCTCGAGAGCATTATCGGCACTGCCGGGCGCGACTTGAACAAGTGTTCGTGACAGATTGCCGCCGCCCGACCGCCGGAGTGGAAATATACGAAGGCTATAATGTCGCCTCCTTTTGCACCGTTCACTTAATAGTTCATGGACATCATCCTGCTCCTCAAGGCGCTGATCCTCGGCGTGGTCGAAGGTCTGACCGAATTTTTGCCGATTTCCAGCACCGGCCACCTGATCCTCGCCGGCGACCTGCTGAATTTCAACGACGACCGGGGCAAGCTCTTCGAAATCGTCATCCAGTCCGGCGCCATTCTCGCCGTGGTGTGGGAATTCCGCGAACGCCTGGCCCGCACTTTTGCCGGCCTCGGGCGTCAGCGCGAAGCCAACCGCCTCGTCCTCAATCTGCTCATCGCCTTTCTGCCGCTGGCGGTGCTTGGCCTCGCCTTCGGCAAAGCCATCAAGGCCAATCTCTTCGCACCGGTTCCGGTCGCCGCCGCCTTCATCATCGGCGCCTTCGTCATCCTGTGGGCCGAACGCAAGAATCACCGCGTCCGCATCGAAACGATCGACGAAATGCGCCCGATGGACGCCCTCAAGATGGGCATCGCCCAAGCCTTCGCGCTGATTCCCGGCACATCCCGTTCGGGCTCGACGATCATCGGCGGAATGCTGTTCGGACTGTCGCGCAAGGCGGCCACCGAATTCTCCTTTTTCCTCGCCATCCCGACCCTCGGCGTCGCCACGATCTATCAAATCTACAAAGAGCGCGCCCTTCTCAACGCCGACGACCTCGGCATGTGGATCGTCGGCTTCATCTCCGCCTTCGTCTCCGCTTTCCTGTGCGTGCGCTGGCTGCTGCGCTACATCTCCAGTCACGATTTCGTGCCCTTCGCCTGGTATCGCATCGTTTTCGGCATCATCGTCCTGCTGACCTGGCACTTCGGTCTGGTGGAATGGGCGGCTCACTAAATGCGGTAACGCCACTCGATCCAGGGGCCGCCGGCCCCTGGCCGGTCGTCACCCGCCTTACCGATCTGCACGACACCCGGCGGGCACGCACGCTGCCGCTCAAGCTCTACCTGCCCGAGCAGCGCAGCCCTCGCGGTCTGATCCTGTTCTCCCACGGCCTGGGCGGCTCCCGCGAAGGCGGATCGGTCTGGCTGCGGCACTGGGCCAGTCACGGCTTCGCAGCGCTGGCCCTGCAACACCCCGGCTCCGACCGCAGCATTTTGCGCAAACAATCGCCCCTGGCGCTGCGCAGCGCCTTCAAGGCGGCGATGAACCCCGAAGAGCTCACCCGCCGCGCCGACGATGTTCACTTCGTGCTCGGCCGCATCGGGCGCGAAACCGCCCTGCCCGATGTCGTCAATGCCGCCACCGCCATCGGTCTTGCGGGCCACTCCTTCGGCGCCGTCACCGTTCAGCTGCTGGCCGGCGAACGTCGCCCGAACCAGCCGCCCAAAGATCTCGACCCCCGTGTGCGAGCGGTGATCGCCCTCAGTCCCTCGGCGCGCCACGCGGATTCCGCCAGCGGCCTGGCCCAGCGCTTCGGCCATGTCCACCTGCCCTTTTTCGGGATCACCGGCAGCCGCGACGACGGCATGGGCCTCTCCGACATCACGGCCGCCAACCGCGAACTGCCCTACCGCCACATGCCGGCCGACGGGAGCAAATACCTGCTCGTCTTCGCCGGCGGCAATCATCTCGATTTCGCTGGCGAGGCCAGCGACGCCGAAGGTGCCGTATTCACGATCCGCCGCGAACCGGCCGTCTTCCGTCCGCAGCTCCTTGCCGCCAGCACCGCCTTCTGGCGCGCTCATCTGACCGCCGACGCCGCCGCGCGGCAGTGGCTCCACTCCGACTTCCCGGCCCATCTGCGGCCCGACGACCGCTTCGAACACAAATGATCATCTACCTCCACGGCTTTCGCTCCGGCCCCCAGAGCTGGAAATCCCGCAGCCTCAAGGCGCGCATGCACGCCCTGGGGCTCGCCGACGCCTTCTGGTGCGAACAATTGCCCGTCTCCGCCCGCGAAGCCGTTGCCCTGGCGGACGCGCAAATCGCCCGCTGTCTGGCTGCCACGCCGGACACACCGCCCACTGTCGTCGGCAGTTCCCTCGGTGGCTACTACGCCACCTGGCTGGCCGAAAAGCACG
>CALMXT010000114.1 GCA_937871125.1 uncultured Zoogloea sp.
GGTTGAGGTGTTCCATGAAGCGCTTGATGGTGCCGCCCTTGCCGGCCGCGTCGCGACCTTCGAAGAGGATCACGACCCGCTGGCCGGTTTCCTTGACCCACGCCTGGAGCTTGAGCAGCTCGACCTGCAGGCGGTATTTCTGCTTTTCGTAGGCCTTGCGGGACATCAGGTTCTTGTAGGGATAGGCACCTTCGCGCCAGCCTTCGGCAAGCTCTTCGTCCGGGTGGGACGGCATTTTTTTGTAGACGGCTTCGTCTTCGCCGAGCAGGGCATTGCGCAGGATCTTGGCGTCGTCGGGCGAGGCGCCGGCCATGATTGCCTGTAGGGTTTCGGCGATGCTGCTGGCGTCGTGTTTGGCGAGCGTGGCGACGATGTCGCTGACGGCGGTGAGCTTGGCGTCGCGGGCGGCATCCACGGCCTCGTCGACGACAAAGCGTTCGATGTCGTCGGGCGTGTCTTTGGGGGCGACGTCCCCGGCAGCGGCGCGACGCGGAGTTTGATGCGAGGTGTGGCGAGCCGGCTTGGTGGCGGACTCTGCGCCGGGTTTGGTGGAGGCGTCTTCTTGTGTACTCATGGCCAACCTTTCTTCTTTTCGGAAACGAGATCAATCATCGGCTCGTCACCGCGAACGGAAAAGCGCGGGCGAGCGGGAGGATGTGCATCCGGCATTTTCGGCCTTGCCGCGGTCTGCCGCAATGGCCGCATGCCGGTCGGGTGCGATGCTCAGGCTGAGCGGCGGGCACAGCGCTCGGCGTAGGCCTGACAGCGTTCGATGTATTCCTGGGTGCTCTTGGGCATCGGGGTGCGTGCGCGGGTGATGTAACTGATCAGGTCGCGGCCCTGCTGGATGAGGTGGCGCCCGTCGGCGACGAGGTGTTGGGCCTCGCTGTTGTCGGGCATGGCGTTGGCGTTGAAGTGGTTGTACATGCGCTCGCTGGCGGTGACGAAGCTGGTCCATACATCGAAGATGTCCGGATCGGTGCGCAGGGTCTCGGTTTTGACCTTGGCGGCCTCGGCGAAGGCCATCACGTGAGGCGTGATGCCGGTAAAGCAGGGCAGGGGCTCGAAGCTCGCGGAAATGGCTTCGGTGATTCGGTCGATGTCGCGCAGGGTCAGGGCGATCTTGATGTAGCGGCTTTCGTAGAAGTCTTCGAGGGGAATCGAGAAGGCCTTGAAGGGCTCGCCCCACAATTCGTCGATGCCTTCTTCGCCCGAGCGGTGCAGCACAAGGCGCCCGAGGCCGAGCGCCTCCTGCAGACATCGGCCGCATTCGCGCATCAGGGCATTGTCGGACTGGATTTCGATGCCGACCGATTGCAGTTCGACCAGCTTGGTGAAGATGTCGGCGGCGCGGTTGAAGAGGGCTCCGGCGAGCATCGCGCCCTTGACCCGGCGCCTGTCGGTATCGGTTTCGGCTTCGTAGCTCTGACGGGCTTCGTTGAGGCGGCTGCCAGGGATGTTCAGGCCATGCTCGACGTGGTTGAAAAGACGTCGTGTGAGGGCGCCGATCAGCTTGCGTTTGGCTTGCAGGGTGTCTTCGGGAACGGCGTAGGTCTTGAGCCAGTAGCCCGAGTAGAAGACGCGCTCGCGGCCGTCGATGATCTGCCGGGTACCTTCCGGAATGTCGTTTTCCATGGTCCGCTCTTCTTGGATAAGGGGTGAGGCGGTTGGGCCTTGCGGCGCTGCTCTGGTGGGGCCAGCACAAAATTTTGCACCATAAACCGCTCGCCGGTACAAATACGGCACAAATTTGCATGTGTCCGTCTGTTACATCACACGATGCCGTCCAGGATCTGCACCGGTACTGCTTCGCCCGCGGTCACGCTGCCCCGCTCAGGTTCCAGGACGATGAAGCAGTTGGCGTCGGCCATCGAACTGAGCAGGCCGGAGCCTTGGGCGCCGGTGGTGCGCACTTTCCATTCGCCGTCGTCGTGGAACAGCACGCCGCGCAGGAATTCGGTGCGGCCGGGGCTTTTGCGGATCGCTTGCGTGCACACGGCGCGCAAGAGCGGCGGTGCGGCGACCGGGGCGACGCCGGCGAGGCGCAGCAGGGCCGGACGGGCGAACTGGTAGAAGGCGACCATCGCCGCGACCGGATTGCCGGGAAGGCCGAACAGCCAGGCGCCGCGAGGGTCTGCCTCGCCGCCCGTGCCGATGCGACCGAAGGCCAGCGGTCGGCCCGGTTTCATGGCGATTTTCCAGAACAGCACTTCGCCGAGGCGGGCCATGACTTCGCGGGTGAAATCGGCTTCGCCGACCGATACGCCGCCGCTGGTGATGACCGCGTCGGCGATGGAGGCGGCCTCGCTGAGCGCGGATTCGAGGGCGTCGGGGGCGTCGCGGACGACGCCGACGTCGATGACGTCGAGGCCGAGGCGGGTCAGCATGCCGAAGAGGGTGTAGCGGTTGCTGTCGTAAATCTGGCTGTCGCGGGCGGTGTGACCGATGGAGACGATTTCGTCGCCGGTCGAGAAGAAGGCCACCCGCGGGCGGCGGCGCACGGCCACTTCGCCGATGCCCAGGGAGGCAACGAGCCCCAGTTCGGCGGGGCGGATCAGGCGTCCAGCGGGCAGCGCGGGGAGGCCGGCACGCAGGTCTTCGCCGGCGCGGCGCACGTTCTGGCCCTTGCGCTGGCCGGGCGGGATGGTCACGCGGCCATCGGCGACGCGGACGACTTCCTGCATCGCGACGCTATCGACCCCGGCGGGAAGGCGGGCGCCGGTCGTGATGCGCACCGCCTGGCCGGGACGGATGGCGCCGTCGAAAGCCCGACCGGCAAAGGCTGCACCGGCGATCGGGAGAGTGGTGTCGTCGTTCGGGTCGAGATCGTCGGCGGCAAAGCCGTAGCCGTCCATCGCCGAGTTGTCGTAGGCGGGAACGTCGATGGGCGACAGGATGGCTTCGGCCAACACACGGCCAAGGGCGTCGCGCAGTGGAATGCGCTCGACGCCGCACACCGGCTTGATGGCGTCGACGATGAGTTGGCGGCCGAGGTCGACGGAGAGGCCGTCGGGGGCGTAGGCGGTGTGCTGGCCGAACTGTTGGGCGAGGGTTGTCACCGGGGCGGATCTCCTGCTTCGTGGGCGCGGAGTTCTTCCGGCGTGTTGATGTTGGCAAAGGCGTCGGGTGCGTCGTCGAAGGGGCAGGGCACCCACTTGAGGCGCTGCAGCCAGTTCTCGAAGCGCCGCCCGCCGGCACGCATGAAGGCCTGCAGGTCGGGCAGTTCGTCGGTGCGCATCAGGCTGAACACCGGGTGAAGGCGGTCGCCGGTTCGGGCTACTGCAACGCTGGCCTTTGCCGCCGTGAGGGTGTCCGCCAGGCGGCTGACGAGGTCGGGCGGCAGGAAGGGGGAGTCGCAGGGCGCGCACACGAGATAGGGCGTCGGACAGGCGGCGAGGCCGGCTTCGAGTCCGGCCAGCGGTCCGGCAAAGCCGTCGATGCGATCGGCGATCACCGGGGAGCCGAAGCGGGCGTAGTGCTCGAGGTTGCGGTTGGCATTGACCAGCAGCCTATCGACCTGGGGCGCGAGGCGTTCGATTACGTGGTCGATCAGCGGTCGGCCGCCGAACGGGGCCAGGCCTTTGTCGATGCTGCCCATCCGGCGCCCGCGGCCGCCGGCAAGGATGAGGCCGGTGATGGTTTGCTTGCTGGCCGGTTTCATGTCAGCCACCGATATAGGACATTTCTATCTTGCGCAGCGCGGCGGTTTCGGCGCTGCGGATTTCGGAATAGCGATCGTTGCGTCCGCTCCAGATCTGGCCGATGACCGCGGACAGTTCGGCGTCGCTGCGCTTGGCGCGGATCAGTGCGCGCAGGTCGTGGCCGCTCTGGGCGAACAGACAGGTGAACAGCCGGCCTTCGGTGGACAGCCGGGCACGGGTGCAGGTGCTGCAGAAGGCCTGGGTGACCGAGGAGATCACGCCGATTTCGCCGCTGCCGTCGGCGTAGCGCCAGCGCTCGGCGACTTCGCCGGTGTAATTGGGGTCGATCTGTTCGAGCGGGAAGGCTGCGTGGATGCGCTGCACGACTTCGGCCGACGGGACCACGTCGTCCATGCGCCAGCCGTTGGAGCTGCCTACGTCCATGAATTCGATGAAGCGCAGGATGTGCCCGCTGCCGCGGAAGTGGCGGGCCATCGGGACGATTTCGTGGTCGTTCATGCCGCGCTTGACGACCATGTTGATCTTGATCGGGCCGAGTCCGGCGGCGGTGGCGGCGTCGATGCCGGCCAGCACCTCGGCCACCGGCACATCCATGTCGTTCATGGCGCGGAAGGTGGCGTCGTCGAGGGAGTCGAGGCTGACGGTGATGCGGTGGAGCCCGGCGGCTTTGAGGGCCGCGGCTTTTTTCGGCAGAAGCACGCCGTTGGTGGTCAGCGTGATTTCCATGTCGGGGATGGTTGCCAGTTGGGCAACCAGGTTCTCGAGGCCGCGCCTCAGCAGCGGCTCGCCGCCGGTGAGGCGAAGCTTGGTGACCCCGTGGGCGGCGAAGAGGCGGGCAAGGCGGGTGATCTCCTCGAAGCTGAGCAAGGATTCCCGCGGCAGGAAGGCGTAGTCCTTGTCGAACACCGACTTGGGCATGCAATACACACAGCGGAAGTTGCAGCGGTCGGTGACCGAGATGCGCAGATCCTTCACCGGCCGGCCGCGGCTATCCGTCAGGCGGCCGCTGGGGGCTGGCAACTCGGCGGGGATGCTGGGCAGTTGCCGGAGCTGGCGCTCGTCGGCCAGGGGAATGACTCGTTGGTTCATTGTCTCGTGGGGGTTTGCGGGTCGCGCTCTTATACGGCGATGTCGGCCGTTTTTCCTTATTTCAGAACAAGGAAAAACGGCCGCCCACGAGAAAATTATGGGGGGCCAGGGCTTGCAGGGCAAGCCGGATTCCGAAGGGGGACTTCAGAATTCGGTGTGCAGACGCAGGGCCGCGAAATTCACCGGCCCCCGGTCGGCGTTGTAGGCGGGATTCCACATGCGCTGGGCGTCGAACGTGACTTGGGTGTTCTTTAGCACGTTGATGCTGTAATAGGCTTCGAGCAGTTGTTCCGGGCGATAGTTGAGCGCGCCGTCGCCGATGAAGAAGGAAATTCCCCCTGCTTCGAGGTAGCGGCGCCGGTCGCCGGAGAGGGTGTTGCGCACGTAGCCAAGGCCCACCGTATCCTGCGCGCGGCGCCAGGCCGTGCCTTTCAGTGTGGCGCCGGTTCCCAGCGAGCCGTCGGTTTCCGTGAAGGCGAGCGTTTCGGTACGACCGTCGGCCTTCATTGCGCGCAGGAAGACGCCGAGGTCGTCGCCGAAGGCCTGTTCGATGTTGAGCCCGACGCCGTATTTGATCTGCTCGTTGGTGCGGACGGCGAAGATCGTCTGCGGGTTGGCGTCCGGATTGGCGTTCCGGTAGGCCAGGGCATCGTCGAAGCGCGCCAGTTTGGCTCTGTTGCGCCAGGCAAGGACGCGGATCGCGCCGGGCTGACCGAGCAGTTCGTGGTTGTGCTGGACTTCGATCTGGTCGCCGTAATGTTTGCCGAGCTGGAAGTCGGTTGGCAGCATGTTCGGGTCTTTGGGGCCGGACATCCGACCGATGCGGTATACCCAGTCGTCCTGGTACCACTCGGCGGCGAAGCCGACGCCGAAACCGCGGGCATCGGCGGCGTAGTCGTAGGCGAGGTAGGTCATGAAGCCGGCGTTCATGAACTGGACGCGGGGGTCTTTTGCGAAGCGGTTGCCGTCGAAGACGTCGAGAGTCGAGAAGTTGCCGACGGTCAGCACGATCCGGTTCTTGTCGACGGTACCGGCCATGACATTCAGGCCGCCTTCGATTTTCTCGTCGCCGCCGCCCAGATTCCAGGTCTGGCGAAGGAAGATGCGTTGACGGTAGAGGTGCGGCTTGGTGCCGGCGGTGCGCGTCAGTTCGCCGTTGGTGAAGGCCCCGCTGCCGGTCAGGCCGGAGAAGGGTACGCCCTGGGTGATTTCCGGGTTGAGGTAGAACTCGCCGCCGCTCCAGGGGCGAAAGCCGAGGTAGCCGGTCAAGGTGGCCGTGTAGCTCATGGCCTTGCTTGCGTCGAGGCTGTTGGTGCCGCTGTAGGCCGCATTGAAGGCGGGCTTGTTCTGCCGGATGTAGGTGGCCTGAAAGCGGGCCGTCGAGTCCTCGTAGTCTTCGTCGGCGGCTTGCGCGAAGCTGGGCAGGGCGAGGCAGCCGAAAGCGAGTGCGGATGCGCGTAGCGCGGTGGGGCCGGGGAAAGCGATGCGGGAAAACGTCAAGAACATGGATGAACCCGGTGGGGCGAGCAAGGCGGAAGGCGCCCGCAAACGGCGGATAAATGCCGGGAGCGTGGCTGCCCACCGATCAAATGTGGACGAAATGGGGAACGCTTTCATGCGGAGGATAGGGATGTAAAGTGACATTCCTGCTATCGCGCGCCCATTTTGTGCGTGCGCGGCATTGTGCGTGGCCGGGTGGGATTGTAGGAAATTTTGGGTGTGAAGTGCGTCAGGCGGTCGGCGCACCGAAACGCGGCGCACTTAACAGACTTGTCCGGAGAGGGGCCGGTGTCGGCGCGCGGCCGGATTGCCGCGGCAGGCGATGGCGATGGCTGATCTCCACCGCGGCGGAGCCTCCTTCGCCCATCTTCCGTGGGGTGCCGGCCGCGATGGGCAACGGTGCGCAAGGAGGGGCCGGAATATACTGCGGGCCGCGATCGCGGGCCGATGCTTTTTGCTGGCGCTGGCCGCCGACGTCCAAAATTTTTGCTGGAGAGTACGACATCCATGACGCAGACGAGCCGGTGGGCTGAACTGAAAAGGCTGATACGCGCCGAGTTCGGCCATCTGACGACGATCAATCCGAGCGATCGGACCTGGCAGATGCCGTTCGCTGCCGCGCTGGCAAGCGGGCTGCCGCTCCTGGTCGGTGCGTATTTCGATCATCTGGAGTTCGGGCTGGTTTCCTCGCTCGGCGGTCTGGTGTTCCTGTACCTGCCCAATACGCCGCTTTATCACCGCATGGTGTCGCTGATGGCCTGTGCGTTCGCCATGAACGCCTGTTACACATTGGGCGTGATGAGTCACTTTTTTCCGGTATTGATGATGCCGGTGCTGGTTTTCATCTCCATTCTCGTCACGATGCTCTGCCGGTTTTACGCGGTGGGGATTCCAGGCAGCCTGTTCTTCATCATGGCGGCGTCGATCGGTGCCTATTCGCCCCACGAAGTGCTGGATGTGCCGCTCGTAGTCGGTCTGCTCAGCATGGGGTCCTTGCTGGCGTGCCTGATCGCTTTCTTCTACAGCGTATATACGCTGCGTTCGCGGGCGCCCAGTCCGGTGTCGCCGCTGCCGCCGGCCACCTTCGATTTCGTGGTGTTCGATTCGGTGGTGATCGGGTTGTTTGTCGGCATTTCGCTACTGCTGGCGCAGATTCTGCATCTGGAAAGGGCTTACTGGGTGCCGGTGAGTTGTCTGGCCGTGATTCAGGGGGCGTCGCTGCGGGCGATCTGGAACAAGCAGATGCAGCGGGTCATCGGCACGGGGATCGGCCTTCTGGTGGCCTGGTGTTTGCTGCTGTTGCCGCTGGAAAAATGGAGCATTTCACTGACGATGATGGTGCTGGCCTTCATCATCGAAACGGCGGTTGTGCGCCAGTATGCTTTTGCGGCCATCTTCATCACGCCGATGACGATCCTGTTGGCCGAAGCCGCGACGCTGGGGCATGGCTCGGCGGCGACGATGATCCAGGCCAGATTCTTCGATACCGTCCTCGGCTGTCTGGTCGGCTTTAGCGGTGGCATTTGCCTGCATAGTCCGCGCTTCCGCGAACTGCTGGCTCCGAGGATGCGCAGGCTGATTCCGTTTCCGAAGTAG
>CALMXT010000115.1 GCA_937871125.1 uncultured Zoogloea sp.
TGCCGGCGCGGCCGGGGAAGCGGGCGCGCAGGAAGCGGTCGCTGCCGAGCACCGATATGCCGGCGCTGACGGCGCAGCTATCGTCGACCGAGCCGCCTACACTGGGTCGGAAAGCCCGGGCGACGTACACCCGTTTGCCGCCGTTCTCGAAAAAGAGCCGCACGGCGTGGGCGAGGTGGTTGGTGGTCGGAACGCCGGCGAACAACAGATCGTCGCCGTCGCCGAAGAAGCGCTGGAATTCTTCGAAGCCGGTCACCAGCACCGGCAGACCCTGGGTGGGGCCGAAACGGGCCTGACCGACGAAGCCGGCGGTGGAGGTGGCCACGCCCTCGATGGACTTGGCGCGGAAGCTGGTTTCTTCGACGTACACTCCCGGGGCGAGGTATTCAGGCATTTCGAGCCTCCATCTTTGTTAGGGTAACAATTCGATATCCAGCCGGACTTGCTCGCCGACGGAAACCGAAGCGGAAGGATTCTGGCCGCCCACCTGCGGGTGCAGGGTGCCGCCGGAGTCGCGGAGTTGAAAGTCGCGGGGCATGAACAGCGCAGTGCGCTGGGCCGGCGTGAGACCGAAGGGGTTGGCCGGCTGACCGGCCAGGAAACCTTCTTTGGTCAAGGCGTCGGCCAGGGTCGGGCGCGGTGCGTGTACCGTCAGCGTCCGCTCGAACTGCCGCTGGGGCGGATTGACGCTGCGGTTGATGACTTCGGCGGGCAGGACGAGGAGGTAGCTGCCGTCCGGGCCGCTCATGCCGGCGATGCTGTCGGCGGCGCCCTGGAAGACGGTGGCGAGGGTCAGCAGTGCGCCGGCCACCGGGCGCCCGCCGTTCGTCACCACGCCCCATACGGCGCTGGTGCCAGGGGGCAGGGCCATGCCGAGGGCGGGCCGCAGGGCGATGTCGAGGATGAGCGGTTTGGCGCTGCCCGGCGCCGGGACCGCACCGGCTTCGAGGGCTTCCTGCACCGCGCCGCGGTCCGGCACCTGGGCGAGTACGGCCTGCGCCTGGAAGCGACCGGCCGGGTCGGCCACCTCAACGCGTAGCTCGTCCGGCGGCAGTCGCAAAAAGCCGTACAGGCCGGTGGATTCGTGCCACAGGGGGCGTTCGGCGTGGCCGCGCACCGTGACGCGCAGGCCGGGGATCGAGGCCAGCCCCGGCGGTGCGGATTCGCTTTGGTAGCGCCGGATGCGCAGTGCCAGCACGCCGACCGCAACGATCCGTTCGGGAGAGTGGCGGGCTGCCCATTCGAGCGGCCGTTCGGCGGGGGCGAGCATTCAAGGCACCGCGGGAACGAAGGTCAGGGTGCGGGAATCGGTGATCGACGGCTCGGGCCGCTCGCGGGCGGCCAACCGGGCGGTGCGTACCACGTAGGGAATGGACAACTGGTAGGGCGGCTCCAGGCTGTCCCACAGGCGCAGCATGTCTTCGGTGGAGAGGTGCGACAGGGAAATCCGCAGGCCGTCCTCGGGCTCCCAGGGGTAGGCGGGGTCGAGTAGGGCGCCGGTGATGAGCGCGTGGCGGTCGAGGATGTCCATGCAGCGGGCGAGCATGACCTGCTCGCCTTCGGCGTTCTGCTTGCCCCAGACGGTGAGCAGGTAGTGGAGTTCGAGGCCCAGGGAGTAGCGCCGGGGCGCGGTGGGCGCGAGGCGGGGCAGATCGACATTGCGGCGCGCTTCGTCCACTTCGACGCGGTAGAGGAAGAGTGCGACGCGGTTGGTGATCGAGCCGGTGAAGTGGCGGGTGGAGAACAAGGCGACGTCGTAGCCGTCGAGCCCTCCCGTGGCGACCAGCTGATCTTCGATCAGTCGTCGCAGGCTTGCACTTGCGCCAGCTATGAACATTTCGTCGCCTTCCCCAGCTACTGCCGATTGTGCAACGTTACGTATCTTGGATGGACCGGCAAGTGCCGGAACTTATGCCGGAAAGCAGAATGTGTGGCGACGACAACCGAACCGGTGTTGCATGGCCGAGACTAAACCTTTGCGATGTCGATTGGATGACATCGCAGTTCTGTTCCGTTGCGCTTGGAATGGACGGGTGCCGGAGTGCCTGAAAATGGCTCCAGCCTTGATTCGGCGCGCATTCCAGCTTATGCAGTCAAGCACATGCATTCCGGTAAATCAAGGCGGGTAGCCGGGTTTCGCGGAGGGTCGAATGTGTCGGGCGAAGCGAGGGCGGGATGTCTTACCCGGCCTGGCGCAATTTCTTCTCCGCCCACAGGGCGTGCGCAAAGGCCTTCCAGGCATCGCCGCCGTGGCTTGCGAAGCCGGTGGCGGCGCTTTCCTGCATGGTGCGGAGCATCAGCCCGGCCAGGCCGAAGAGTTCGATCTTGGCGAGCTGGGCATAATCGACCGGTTCGGTGGCGGCGACTTTCAGATCGGTGCCTGAATAGTCGAGGGCTTCCTTCGCCAGCGCCCGCACCTGTTTTTCGTCGTGCCAGTCGATGCCCAGCGCAACGCCCCGGCGCTCGATTTCAAGTTCGATCTCGCGGGTGTCCCGTTCGTAGTTTTCGAAGCCTGCCATTTCGTACTCCTGGTCGTGAATGCGATGGCCGGGAGTTTAACGCCGCGTTCAGGCGAGGGTGCCGGCGCGATAGTCGTCGAGGGCTTGCTCGATTTCTTCGCGGGTGTTCATCACGAAGGGGCCGTACTGGACGACCGGCTCGCCCAGCGGGCGGGCGGCGAGCAGCAGAAAACCGGCGCCTTCGCTGTCTGCCGCGAGTTCGATGCGGTCGCCGGGCGAGAGCACGCCGGCCTGGCGGGCGGGCAGGGGCTTGGTCGCGTTGGCGGCACCGACCGACAGGCTGCCGGCGTAGGGGTAGAGGAAGGCGGTGTGGCCTTCCGCGACCGGGTGGCTGAAGCGGCGGCCGGCTTCGAGGCGCACGTCGAGAAAGAGCGGCGCGGTGGACAAGCCCTGGATCGGACCGGGCACGCTGGCGCCATCGGCGGTTTCGAGCGTGCCGGCAATCACACGAACCTCTCCGCCGGGGATCGGCACCGGCGCAATCTCTTCCGGCTGGATGTCCCGGTAGGCGGCAGGCTTCATCTTTTCGGCTGCCGGCAGGTTGATCCAGAACTGGAAGCCGTGCAGGCGGCCGCTTTGTTGCAGCG
>CALMXT010000116.1 GCA_937871125.1 uncultured Zoogloea sp.
TCCTCAACCCGCGTCGCTCAGCTGTGCGCCCGCCTCACCAAGGAGTTTCGCGGCGTCCCGGCCGACACGGCCTACAGTTTCGGACTGTTCCACGACTGCGGCATCGCGGTGCTGATGGGGCGCTTTCCCGACTACCGGGAAACCCTCCAACTCGCCAACTCCACCTACGACCGCCCGTTCACCGACATTGAAGACGAACGCCACGACACCAATCATGCGGTGCTCGGCTACTTGCTCTGCCGCAACTGGGGTCTGCCCGAAGAAATCAGCAATGCCGCGCTGCTCCATCACGATCTGAGCATTTTTGAGCCCGACGCCGACACTTCAGCAGCCAAATCGCGCACCCTCGTCTCCCTCGCCACGCTGGCCGCTTACTTCGTCGGCAGCTTCATGCGCATGAACGAAGACTCCATCTGGCAGCGGGGCGGCACAGCCACGATGGCCCACCTGGGCATCGACGAAAACGATCTCTACGATCTCCGAGAGACGGCTTTCGAAACCCTCGAAAACATGTAAGCCCCGGCCGCACGTCGCACACGAATCCCATGTTCGCCCCATCTCGCCCGATTTATTCCGTTGCCGGCATCCGCGCCATCGAAGCCCTGGCCCTTCCCGACGCCCGCCCTCCGCTGATGGAACGCGCCGGCGCCGCGGCCGCCGCGCTGGCCCTACGCCTGCGCACCGGCCCCGGAGCCGTGCTGATTGCCTGCGGCCCCGGCAACAACGGCGGCGACGGATTCGTGTTGGCCCGCCACCTGCAGGACGCCGGGCTCCCGGTCAGCGTCGCCTTCGCTGGCGAGGTTTCGCGACTGCCAGCCGACGCGGCAGCCGCCCACTCCGCCTGGCTGGCCCACCACGGCACCACCACGCCCGAACTACCGCCTCCGCCGCCCGGCGGCTGGTCGCTGGTCGTGGATGCCCTGTTCGGCATCGGCCTGCAGCGTCCCCTCGAAGGCCTTTACGCTCGCTGGATCGACACTCTCAACGCCCAACCCTGCCCGCGCCTCGCACTCGATATCCCAAGCGGCCTCGACGCCGACACCGGCCGCGCTCTCGGCACCTGCTTCGAAGCCAGCCACACCATCACCTTCATCGCCCTGAAGCCCGGCTTGCTGACCCTGGACGGCCCCGACCTGTGCGGCGAAGTGGTGGTCGACCGCATCGATCTTGCTCCCGAAGAACTTGCCCTCGCCCCCGGCCGCGACATCACGCCTGCCCTGTTCGCCGACCGCCTGCGACCCCGCCGCGCCAACAGCCACAAAGGCAGCTACGGCGATGCAGCGCTGATCGGCGGCGCGCCGGGCATGGTCGGAGCCGCGATACTCGCCGGCCGCGCCGCCGCCCACCTCGGCGCCGGTCGGGTGCTCGTCGGCCTCCTCGACCCCGCCGCGCTGGCCGTCGACATCCTGCGCCCCGAACTGATGTTCCGGAGCGCGGCCGATCTGCTCGCCGACACCGCCATCGGCGCATTTGGCGTCGGCCCCGGCCTCGGCCAGTCCGACTCCGCACGGGCACTGGTTGTCACCGCCATCGCCACGCCTCGCCCGCTGCTGCTCGACGCCGACGCCCTCAATCTCATTGCCCGCGAGCCGGCCCTGCAAGCCGCGCTCGCCCAACGCAGCAGCCCGACGCTCCTCACCCCGCACCCCGCCGAAGCGGCCCGCCTGCTTGCCCGGACCACCGGCGACGTCCAGGCCGACCGCGTCGCGGCCGCGTGCACCTTGGCCGCTCGCCTCGCCGCCTGGGTTGTGCTCAAGGGCTGCGGCAGCATCGTCGCGAGCCCCGATGGCCAGTATTGGATCAACACCAGCGGCACCCCGGCGATGGCCACCGCCGGCATGGGCGACGTCCTCACCGGCCTCGCTGTGGCGCTCCTCGCCCGCGGCTGGAGCGCGCGAGACGCCCTCCTCGCTGCGGTGCACCTTCACGGCCTCGCCGGAAACCGCATCTGCATCGAGCAAAGTATCGACAGCGGCCTTCTCGCCGACGAACTCGCCCCGACCGCGCGCCGCTGCTTCAATGAATGGATCAAACGCGGAATCGACAGATCGGCACCAACTCAAGAAATTTCTTGACAACGCACCGATCGATATCTATCATGCGCGCTCTCACCTACCGGGCGGTTAACTCAGCGGTAGAGTGCCACCTTCACACGGTGGAAGCCACTGGTTCGATCCCAGTACCGCCCACCAGATTTTACGTAGCGTTTTCAGTAGTTT
>CALMXT010000117.1 GCA_937871125.1 uncultured Zoogloea sp.
AGCCGATGGCGTTCTGGAAGGCGAGGGCGCTGCCGACGATCTCCGGCGGGCAGGCCCGGGCCGACAGGGCCGAGAAGTGGGGCGAGTCGGCCACCACGCTGGCGCCCCACACCAGCATCAGCGCGCCGAGCAGCCATTCGGCCCGACCGGCCAGCAGCGGGTAGACGGCGCAGCAGGCGGCCGAGGTGGCCAGCGCGATGGCCGCCACCCGGGCGCTGCCGATGCGCCGGCTGAGGTAGCCGCCGGCCACGCAGCCCACGGCGCCGATGCCGATGACCGCAAAGGCCGGCCCCGACACCATGCCGCCGCCCGCCTGGCCGACCAGCAGCGGCACGAGCGTCCAGAAGGCATACAGCTCCCACTGGTGGCCGAAGTAGCCGAAGGCCGAGGCGCGGAAGCGCGGGTCGGCGAAGGCCATGATGACGCGCCCGAGGCGCAGCGGTGGCGCGCCGGCCTTGCGCATCAGATGGGGCCCGTCGCCGAGCCGGGCGATGAGCGCGGCGGCCAGCAGCGCCAGCCCCGACGACACCAGCACCGTGGCCTGCCAGCCCCAGCCGGTGTCGAGGTAGCGCACCCCGTGGGGCAGCGCGGTGCCGAGGGTGAGCATGCCGACCAGCCAGGCCAGCGCCGCGCCGGCCTGCTCGGGCACCCAGCTGACGACCAGCTTCATGCCCAGCGGGTACACCCCGGCGAGGGCCAGCCCGACCATGAAGCGCAGCGGCAGGGCGCTGTCCATGCCGCCGGCGAGGAGCGCGAAGGCGGCGTTGGCGGCGGCGCCCAGCACCGCGCAGACGGCAAAGATGCGGCTGGCCGCAAAACGGTCGGCGAGGCCGGTGAGGGAGAAACCCAGGGTGCCGAGGATGAAGCCCAGCTGCACCGCGTTGGTGAGCCGCCCCAGGTCGGCCGGCTGCAGACCCCAGGCGGCCATCAGGTCGCCGCCTGCGGCGTTGGCCGAAAACCACAGCGAGGTGCCGAAGAGCTGGGCGATGACGATCAACGGCAGCGGGCGCATGGGGCCTCCGGAAATGGGTTTCGGTGTGGCAGGTTGTGGCGGCCTGTAGGTCGGGCTTCAGCCCGACAGCGCAGGCTCAGCCCGCCATCATGCAGGCATCACCCGCTGCCCCATCGCCTCGCCCATGCTGATCGCCCGGGCCGGCGCCCAGGCGTCGGTGAAGCGCAGGCGCCGTTTGGGGAAGAGCATCACCACCGTGGAGCCGAGCAGGAAGCGGCCCATCTCGTCGCCCTTCTTGAGCACGACCTCGCCGGGGGCGTAGTTCCACTCCTTGATGGTGCCTGGCCGCGGCGGGTTGACCTGGCCGTGCCACACGGTGGCCATGCTGCCGACGATGGTGGCGCCCACCAGGGTGAGCACGAAGGGGCCGGCGTCGTTCTCGAAGACGCACACCACCCGCTCGTTGCGGGCGAACAGGCCGGGCACGCCGCGGGCGGTGACGGGGTTCACCGAGAAGAGGTCGCCGGGGATGTAGATCATCCGCGTCAGGCGGCCGTCGCAGGGCATGTGGATGCGGTGGTAGTCGCGCGGGCTGAGGTAGAGGGTGGCGAATTCGCCGTCGTGAAACCACAGGGCGAGATCCCGGTCGCCGCCGAGCAGGGCGGTGGTGGAATAGCTGTGGCCCTTGGCCTGGAAGATCTGGTCGCGCTGGATGCGCCCGAACTGGCTGATGGCGCCGTCGACCGGGCAGAGGTAGTCGGCATCCGCCAGCGGGCGGGCGCCCGGTTTGAGCGGCCGGGTGAAGAATTCGTTGAAGCTCGGGTAGCTGGCGATGTCCGGGTTGGCGGCTTCGGCCATGTTGACGCCGTAGCGCCCGACGAACCAGCGGATCACGCCGGTGGTGAGTCCGCCGGCCCGGGCGCCGGCGAGCTTGCCGGCCAGCACGGTGAGCGCCTGCTTGGGGATCAGGTATTGGGGCAGAACGGCGAGGCGGTCGGACACGGCGGAAATCCTGGCGGAAGGCGAAGGGGCGGATTATAGCCGGCGGCGTCTATTTGGTCGGAAAGCCGGCGCCCTCGATGGCGGCGCGGATGTCGCCTTCGGACACCATGGAGGTGTGTTCGATGGTGGCTTCGCCGGTGGCGGTGGAGATGTCCACGTAGCCGATGCAGGGCAGATCCTGGATGGCGTTCATGACGGTGCGCAGACAGTCGTCGGACTGCATGCCGACGATGGTGAGGGTGGTGGTGGGCATGGGGGCTCCTGGGGTCAGCGCGGGGCGCCGAGGGGTTCGTCGATGGGAAAGGCTTTGTCGTAGGCGAGGTTGAAGACGAAGGCGTAGGCCACGTAGGCGACGGCCAGACCGAGGTCGGCGAGGAGGGCGGCGGTCCAGCTCATGTCGGTCCAGAAGACGATGAGGGGCAGGCTCATGAGCAGAATCCCCAGTTCGAAGCCGGCGGCGTGAAAGGCGCGCACCGACCACGGGCGGAGGTCGGCGCTGCGGCCGGTGAGGCGGCCTTCGATCCAGTCGAAGGCGGTGTTGTAGATGCCGTTCCAGGTGGCGGCCAGCAGCGCCAGCGCGGCCATCAGCACGACGGATTCGCCGCCCGGCTGGCCGGTCAGCCAGACGTAGGGCGGGGTGATCATCAGCAGGCCGCCGGCTTCGAAGAGGGCGATCTGGCGCAGGCGGTCGCGAAAGCTGCGCAGGCGGGGCGATGGGGCGATGGACATGCATGTAATGGAATGAATGAAGCCCGAGGAGTTTAACGCGCCCGGCGAGACCCGCTAAACTGCCGGGTCGTTTCTTTTGACTGCGCGTCCATGCCGCTTGCCGTTACCGCTCCTCTCGCCCTCGTCTGCCATCCGGATGCGCCGGACGCGGCGGTGCGGGCGATTTCCGTTCTGCCGGTGCGGGAGCCCGACGGCAGCCTGACGCTGGATTACACCCTGAGCGGCGATCTGGCGGCCCTGCGCATCCCCGACGCGGCCACGGGCCTGCCGCGCGAACGCCTGTGGGCGCATACCTGCTTCGAGCTGTTTGTCGCCACGTCGGAGACGGCCGCCTATCGGGAGTTCAACTTCTCGCCCGACGGGCAGTGGATGCGCTTCGATTTCGCCGACTATCGTCAGCGTGCGGCATCCGCCGACCCGGCCACGGCGTCGGTTCCGCCGCTCGTCGTGCGCTGCGACGAGGCGGTCCTGCAACTGACGGTGCGTCTGCCGGTCGAACACCTGCCCGCCGGCGAGCCCTTGCTCGGGCTCACCGCCGTCGTCGAGCATGCCGACGGCTCCCTCCGCTACTGGGCCTTGCGTCATCCGCCCGGTCGGCCCGATTTCCACCGCCGCGAGGGCTTCGCCTTCGCCTTGAAAGCATCGAATCCATGATCCAATTCGGCCTCGACCGCCTGCTCGCCGACCCCGCCCTGCGCCGCCCGCTGGCCGGCAAGCGGCTCGCCCTGCTGGCCCACCCCGCTTCCGTTACCCGCGATCTGACCCACTCCCTCGACGCGCTGATGGCGCTGACGGATATCCACGTCACCGCGGCCTTCGGCCCCCAGCACGGCCTGCGCGGCGACAAGCAGGACAACATGGTCGAATCGCCGGACTACTTCGATCCGCTCCACGGCATTCCGGTGTTCAGCCTGTACGGCGAGGTGCGCCGCCCGACCGCGACGATGATGGACCGCTTCGACGTGCTGCTGGTCGATCTGCAGGATCTGGGTTGCCGCATCTACACCTTCATCACCACCCTGCGCTACGTGCTCGAAGCCGCCGCCCGGCACAAGAAGGCGGTGTGGGTGCTCGACCGCCCCAATCCCGCCGGCCGGCCGGTGGAAGGCACGCTGCTGCAACCGGGCTGGGAGAGTTTCGTCGGCGCCGGTCCGTTGCCGATGCGTCACGGCATGACGATGGGCGAACTGGCGCGCTGGTTCGTCGCCACCCTCAAACTCGACGTGGAATGCGAAGTGATCGCGATGGAAGGCTGGCAGCCCGACCTCGCGCCCGGCTATGGCTGGCCCATCGGCGAGCGCAGCTGGATCAACCCGAGCCCCAACGCGCCCAATCTGTCGATGGCCCGCGCCTACGCCGGCACGGTGATGCTGGAAGGCACGACCCTGTCGGAAGGCCGCGGCACCACCCGGCCGCTGGAACTCTTCGGTGCGCCCGATCTGGATGCCCGCAAGCTCATCGCCCGGATGGAAGCCTTTGCGCCCAGGTGGCTGGCCGGCTGCCGGCTGCGCGAATGCTGGTTCGAGCCGACCTTCCACAAACACGCCGGGATGCTGTGCCACGGGGTGCAGATCCACGTGGAAGACCCGACCCACTACGATCACGCCAAGTTCCGTCCCTGGCGCCTGCAGGCGCTGGCCTTCAAGGCGATCCGCCAGTTGCGCCGCGATTACCCGCTGTGGCGCGACTTTCCCTACGAATACGAGCACGACCGCCTCGCCATCGATCTGATCAACGGCTCGGAAATCCTGCGCGAATGGGTGGACGATGCGACAACCCGCCCCGGCGACCTGGACGCGCTGGCTCAGGCCGACGAGCGGGAATGGGAGGAGATGCGGCGGACTTTTCTGCTGTATTGAGCCCGTCAGCCCGGTCCGTTTGGGACACGGGCTGCGGGCTTCAGGCCACGGCTTTCAGCGTGACGCTGGTGTCCACCTTGCCGATGATCTTCTGCAGGGCGCGGCGGGTGGCGGTGTTGAGCACCAGCGGGGCCATCACGTTGGCATGCACCGGGGCGCTGCCGGCGTCGTTGCGACGGACGATCAGCAATACGCTGACGTCGTCCGGGTTGCTCAGTTGGAGGGCGGCGACTTCGTCGTCGGTGAGGGCGAATTCATAGTTGAGCCCGAGGGTGTCCGGCGTCGTCACCGTGAAGACCACTTCCGGATCGTCGAGGCACTGGAGCAGGAAGAGTTTCGGGGCGTCGCAGCCTTCGGTGTGCAGAAGGGTGAATTGCTTGCAGGTCTCGAAACCGGGCAGGCCGGTCGGGAAGGCGATGACCCGGTCGGCCGAAACTTCCATCTCGCCGGCGACAGGACTGGTGATTTTCATGGTTTCCCCCTTTTGCGGATTGGCTGCGGACAGCGCGGGACGCACTGCCCATGTTATGTGCAGCCTCGATCATAGGCATCGCGGGTGCTGAACGACCCTGAGAAATGAGGGGGCTTTTGGCGGCATTCCCGGCAATTCGCCGGTCCATGAAAAAAGG
>CALMXT010000118.1 GCA_937871125.1 uncultured Zoogloea sp.
ACGCGCGCATGTTCGGCGAGTCCAAGTACGGCATCTCGCGCACCTTCCGGGTCATTCTCGACCTGATCTTCGTTTACTTCTTCATGCGCTTCCGCACCCGCCCCGGCCACTTCTTCGGCGGCATCGGCCTGGCCCTGGGCGCACTGGGCATCCTGATCCTCGCCTATCTCACCGGCCTCAAGATCTTCACCGGCGCCTCCATCGGCACCCGGCCGATGTTCTTCGGCGGCTTCTTCTTCGTGATCGCCGGCATCCAGATGGTCACCACCGGCGTGCTGGCCGAGCTGCTGACTCGCGTCTATTTCGAATCCGGCCAGAGCCAAGCCTACGTCGCCCACGAAACCGCGGCGCTCACCGACGTCCAAGGCTGGCACTCCGCCGACGCCAAGACCGTCAGCTAAGACATCGGGCCGCCCATGACCGGATACCAATCCGCCCACGGGCGGCTCGCGGGGAGCACCCTCGGCCGCCTGATCCTCGTCCTCCCGCTTTTCGCCTTCCTGCTCCGCCTGGGGGGGGCGCCGCTGTTCGACGTGGACGAAGGCGCCTTCTCCGAAGCCACGCGGGAGATGTTCGAGCGCGGCGACTTTCTGTTCACCTACCTCAATGGCGCACCGCGCTTCGACAAGCCGATCTTCATCTACTGGCTGCAGGCCATCGGCTACCTGATCTTCGGCGCCACCGGATGGGTGGAATGGGCCTTCCGCCTGCCCTCGGCGCTGGCGGCCATCGTCTGGAGCTACGCCACCTACTTCTTCGCCCGCAAGCGCTTCGGCGAAGACTCGGCGCTGATCGCCCTGGCCGTGGCCAGCACCGCCCTCGGCCCCTTCGCCATCGGTCGCGCCGCCACCGCCGACGGCTTGCTCAACTGCCTGCTCGCCCTCACGCTTTTCGACGTCTGGCGCCACCTCGAAAGCGGCCGGCATGCGCCGCTGCTGCGGGCCTTCATGTGGATGGGCCTGGGCGCCCTCACCAAAGGTCCGGTCGCCCTGGTCGTCCCCGGCGCCGTCAGCCTGCTCTACTGCGCCAGCCGCGGCGAATGGAGGCGCTGGCTGCAGATGGTCTTCAACCCGCCCGGCCTGCTGATCCTGACCGCCATCGTCGCGCCCTGGTACCTCTACGCCTACCTGCGTCACGGACAGGATTTCATCGACGGCTTCATCATGCGCCACAACGTCCAGCGCTTTTCCGGCTCCCTGGAAGGCCACGGCGGGAGCGCTTTCTACTACCTGCTCGCCGTACCGCTGCTGCTGCTGCCCTGGAGCGGGCTGTTCATCGCGTCGCTGGCCAAGATCCGCGCCGGTTTCGGCGACCCGCTGCAGCGCTTCCTGTGGCTGTGGTTCGCCTTCGTCCTGGGCTTCTTCTCCCTCTCCGGCACCAAGCTGCCCCACTATGTGCTCTACGGCTGCACGCCCTTGTTCGTGCTGATCGGGCTCCACGCCCAATCCGCCCGACGGGCTTGGCCGCACCTGATCCTGCCCGGCCTGCTCTTCGTGCTTTTCCCGCTGCTGCCCAACCTGTTCGACGCACTGGCCCGCAGCACCCTCGGCGACGGCTTCTACCGCGCCCAGCTTGGTCGCGCGTTCGAAGTCGCCGACACTTCCTACATCGCCGCCACCATCGCCGGGTTGATGGTCTGGGTCGGCTTCGTGTTCTTTCCACGCGTGCCGGTTCTCACCAAACTGGTCGTCACGGCCGCGCTGCAGGTCGGGCTGCTGGCCGGGGTCGTCGTGCCCTACGCCGGCGAACTCGCCCAGGGGCCGGTCAAGGCCGCCGGCCTCAAGGCGCGGGAACTCGGCGGGAATGTCGTCTTCTGGCGCTTCACCACCGCACCGAGCTTCAGCGTCTATCGCCAGGCCGTCACGCTCAAGGCCGATCCGCAGCCCGGCCAGATCGCGCTCACGCGCATCGACCGCCTGCCGCCCGACGCGCCGGTCGACACCCTGTTCCGCGAAGGCGGCGTCGCACTGGTACGAGTCAAACCATGAAACCGCGCAGCTACGGCGCTCCTCAGGGCGAGCATCTCCCGACGCCCCTTGCCACCCTCGCCCTCATCGCCGCCCTGCTCACCGCCTATCGCCTGTGGGTGATCGGCCATCTGGGCATCGATCTCTACGTGGACGAAGCCTATTACTGGGGCTGGTCGCAGGCACTCGACTGGGGCTATTTCTCCAAGCCGCCGGTCATCGCTGCACTGATCGCCGCCAGCACCGCGCTGCTCGGCAACAACCTCATCGCCATCAAGCTGCCCTCGCTGCTGATCTACCCCGCCACCGCCTTCGCACTGTTCGCCCTCGGCAGGCGCCTGTATTCGCCCCGCGTCGGCTTCTGGGCCGGGCTCGCCTTCATGTCGATGCCGCTGGTGGCGGCGCTGGGTCTGTTCGTCTCCACCGACGCACCCCTGCTGCTGTGCTGGTCGCTGGCGCTGCTCTTCCTGCTGCGCGCCCTCGAACGCGAAGGCTGGGCCGACTGGCTGGCCTGCGGCGCCTTCATCGGCATCGGTCTGATGTCCAAATACACGATGGCCGCCTTCCTGCCATCGGCGCTGCTGCTGATCGTTCTCGACGCCCGTCACCGGCGCTGGCTGGCCCGCCCGCAACCGTGGGTAGCGCTGCTGCTGGCCTTCGCGATCCTGTCGCCCAACCTGTACTGGAACTGGGCCCACGATTTCCCAACCTTCCGCCACACCGCCGAGATCACCCGAGTCGGGCACGGCGAGCGTGGCTGGCATCCGGGCCAGCTCGGCGAATTCATCGGAGCCCAGTGGCTTTCCTTCGGCCCGCTGCTCGGCGTGCTGCTGGGTTGGGCGCTGCTACGTTCGCGCCGCCTGTGGCGCGAGCGCGCCCACCGCACCCTGCTGCTCTTCATCGTGCCGCTGCTCGCCCTCGTCAGCGCCCAGGCGCTGACCGGCCGCGCCAACGGCAACTGGGCCGCACCGATCTTCGTCGCCGCCTGCCTGCTCGTGCCGGCAGTCTTCCTGACCGACAGACGACGTTGGGTGGTGGCCGGCGTGGTCGTCAACCTCGTCGCATCCGTCGCCGCCTACCACTGGCCCGACATCGCCCGCCTCACCGGCTCCGGCCTCACCGCCAAAAACGATCCCTACAAACGCGCCCGCGGCTGGATCAATCTCGCCGACGGCGTCGCACCCTTCGTCGCCGAGCACCCCGGCGCCATCCTCGTCGGCGAAGACCGCGAAATCATCGCCCACCTCGTCTATCGCCTCCATCCCGTCGAATACGCCGCCTGGAACCCCGGCCGCCCGCCCCGCGACCACTACGAAATCGTCACCACCCTCGCCGACAAGCGCGGTCGCGACGTGCTCTACGTCGGCCGCCAGCCCGAAATCCCCGCCATCGCCGCACACTTCGCCGGCAGCGAGCGCCTGGGCAAGGTCGTCGTGCCCATCCACGCCGACTTCAAGCGCGAGGTTTATGTGTTCCTGCTGAAGGATTTCCAGGGCTACTGAACGAGCAT
>CALMXT010000119.1 GCA_937871125.1 uncultured Zoogloea sp.
GTGAACTTCATGATGTTGCCCTTGTGCACCAGGGTGACGCTCCGGCGGTCGTTGTCGATCGCGTAGTTGATGGCCGCACGCACCAGGCGCGAAGTCCCCTCGACCGACACGGGCTTGATGCCGATGCCGCAGTGCTCCGGAAAACGGATCTTCTTGACGCCCATCTCGTCTTTGAGAAACTTGATGACTTTCAGCGCACCTTCGGAATCGGCCTGCCATTCGATGCCGGCATAGATGTCCTCCGTGTTCTCGCGGAAGATGGCCATGTCGGTCTTGGTCGGATCTTTCAACGGCGACGGCACCCCCTTGAAATAGCGCACCGGGCGCAGGCACTGATAGAGGTCCAACTCCTGGCGCAGGGCGACGTTGAGGGAGCGGATCCCGCCACCGACCGGGGTGGTCATCGGCCCCTTGATGGAAACCGAATATTCTTTGAGGGCGTCGAAGGTTTCCTTGGGCAGCCACTCGTCGGGGCCGTAAAGCTGCGTCGACTTCTCGCCGGCATAGACTTCCATCCAGTGAATCTTCTTTTTGCCGCCATAGGCCTTTTCAACCGCAGCATCGATGACCTTGATCATCACCGGCGTGATATCGACGCCAATGCCATCGCCCTCGATGAACGGAATGATCGGATTGTCGGGTGTGGCCTGACCCGGAACGATTTTCTGACCGCCGACCGGCACCTTGATGAACGAAGTACTCATTCCAACTCCCTCGAATAGTTTTCCGATGTGGGGACGAATCGGCCGCTCCATAGTGGCGGCCTACCCCCGAAATCTCGGGATGGCACGTGTGGGCAGCGCGCTACCCATCCCACCGCCGACTCGCTGCCAGCCCCGCCACAACCCGCTTCAGACGGAGCAGACTCGGATGATTATGGCCGAAATAACAACCCGCTGACAGCACCCCGATTCAGCCGCCCGCCCCCCCGTGGACAATGCATTTCGACAGCAACACCGGTGCTACAGTGACGCCTCGATCCAGACTTGCGCGGTTCGCACTGCAGCCGCCGCAGCGAATCTGCAGCCCCCGGAGGAGAAGACATGGAAGCGATCAGCAACGAAAATCCGGCTGCGCAGGCCATAGCGCAAGCGATGATCGAGGGTTTCAACAAGCACTATCGCATCTTCCGCGAGACATCCCGCCGGGCCAAGGAAAGCTACGAGGCCGCCGACTGGCAAGGCCAACTCTCCGCAGTGCGCGACCGCGTTCAGTTCTACGACGACCGGGTGAACGAAACCGTGCAGCGCCTGCACGAGGAATTCAACGCGGAGTCCATCGACGACGCCACATGGCAAACCGCCAAGCTGCAATACATCGGCCTCCTCATCAACCACAAACAACCGGAGCTGGCCGAAACCTTCTTCAATTCGGTCACCACCAAGATCCTGCACCGGGACTACTTCAACAACGCCTACATCTTTACCCGGCCAGCGATTTCCACCGATTACATCGAATCCTTCCCACCCACCTATTCAAGCTACTACCCGCAGGACGAAGGCCTGCGCGCCACCATCCGGCGGATCATCGAGGATTTCGACTGGCAACGTCCTTTCGAAGACCTCGACCGGGATGTGAACTACGTGATGCGCACCGTCGAGAAACATCTCGGTGAATGGCCGAAGATGGAGGTCAACTGCCAGATCCAGGTGCTCTATTCGGCCTTTTACCGCAATAAGACGGCCTACATCATCGGCAAGGCCATCAATGGCTATCAGGAGACACCCTTCGTCATCGCAGTGCGCCACGGCGCGTCCGGCATGCTCTATCTGGACACCGTCCTGCTCGACATATGGCGCATCTCGCTGCTGTTTTCGCTATCGCGCGCCTACTTCCTGGTGGATATGGAAGTGCCTTCGGGCTATGTCCAATTTCTGCGCAGCATCATGCCCACCAAGCCGCGCTCCGAGCTTTACACCATGCTCGGCCTGGGCAAGCAGGGCAAAACCATCTTTTTCCGCGACCTCATCGCCCACCTGCGCCACTCCAACGACCAGTTCATCGAAGCGCCAGGCATTCGCGGCCTGGTCATGCTGGTGTTCACACTGCCGTCTTATCCCTACGTCTTCAAGATCATCAAGGACGTGTTCGGCAGTTCCAAGAACATGGACCGCGCCACCGTCAAGCAAAAGTACCTGCTGGTACGCCAAGTCGACCGGGTCGGGCGGATGGCCGACACGCTGGAATTCTCCAACGTCGCCCTGCCCCGCAGCCGCTTCCACCCCGACCTCATCGCCCAACTCCGACAACTCGCCCCATCGGTGATCGAGGAGGCCGGCGACACGCTGGTCGTCAAGCATCTCTATATCGAGCGCCGCATGACGCCGCTCAATATCTATCTCGACAAGGCCAGCGACGAGCAGATCGACCACGCCGTGCGCGAATACGGTCAAGCCATCAGCGAACTGGCCATCGCCAACATCTTCCCCGGCGACATGTTATGGAAGAATTTCGGCGTCACCCGCTACGGCCGCGTCGTGTTCTACGACTACGACGAAATCGAGTACATGACCGACTGCAACTTCCGCAAGATTCCACCCGCACCCAACGAAGAAGCTGAAATGTCCAGCGAACCTTGGTATTCGGTGGGGCCGCGAGACGTCTTCCCGGAAGAATTCGCCACCTTCCTGCTTGGCCAGCAGAAAATCCGCAAGGCGTTCATGAAGCATCACCGTCAGCTGCTCGACGCCCGCTTCTGGCAGGATGCCCAGCAGAAGATCCGCGACGGCCATGTCGAAGACTTTTATCCCTACCCCGCCGAACTACGGTTCTGCAATGCATTCGCCGGCGAGGCACCGGAAGAAACCCCACCGCTCCAAGCCTGAATGCATCTTATTTCAAGTGCGGCAACGGACTGTTCGGCGAGAGCTTTGCAGCTGGGCAAAGGATGACGGGTGCGCCGAGACGGCAGCCGCACCCAAAATCACCAGCCCGACTCAGCGATCCAAGGCTCCGGCCCGGCCGCCAATGCATCCCGGATGTAGGGCACCACGGCGTCCGGCAGCGCGTCCCGCGCGCACCAGCGCAGGTCGTCGCATTTGTCGGGTTCGGCAATCGAAGGCTCGCCGGACCACCCGCCGGCCCGCAGGAAGAAGTCGATGCGGTTCGAGTCCGACCGCCGATGCACCACACCGACCACGGTCAGCGCCGCCTCGGAAACCCCGATGCCCAACTCCTCGCGCATCTCGCGGACAGCCGCCATTCGCAGGGATTCTCCCTCCTCCACGTGCCCGCCCGGCAGACTGTAGAGGCCGTCGAAAAATCCGGTTCCGGCCCGTCGCATCAGAAGAACCCGCCCGCCCCGCTCAAGCAGAACGTGCACGCCGGTCGGAATCCCGGCATGGCGCATCAGTGCTTCCCTGTGCTGCCGAAACCGGCCGCACCGCGCTCGCTCTCGTCAAAGCTGTCCACCACGTTGAACGCCACTTGCAGCACCGGCACCACCACCAGTTGGGCAATGCGCTCCATCGGCTGGATGGTGAAATGTTCGTGGCCACGGTTCCAAACCGACACGAATATCTGCCCCTGATAATCCGAATCGATCAGCCCGACCAAATTGCCGAGCACGATACCGTGCTTGTGGCCCAAGCCCGAACGCGGCAGCAACATCGCCGCCAGCCCGGGATCGGCCAGATGAATGGCAATGCCGGTGGGCACCAGCGTCGTGTGGCCCGGCGTCAGCACCACCGGCGCGTCAAGGCACGCGCGCAGATCGAGCCCGGCCGAGCCGCTGGTGGCGTAGGCAGGCGGCTGGCTCTTGAGCCGTTCGTCGAGAATCCTCATGTCGATACGATGCATGGCAGTCCGCTCGATAAAGTGAAGTAAAAAATCCAGGCTATGGCAGCAGGGCCGCCAGATGAGCCACGATGGCCCGCGCAACGATAGGCTTGGGCGCCCTGGGCAGAGGATGCCGGCCGGCATCGTCGAACAGCACCACCTGATTGTCGTCGCTGCCGAGGCCGTCCTGCACCAGATTGCCGACGATCAGCGGCAGCTTCTTGGCCCGTCGCTTGCCTTCGGCGTATTCGTCCAGATTGCGGCTCTCGGCCGCGAAACCGACACAGAACGGAGGATTCGGCATTCCAGCCACATCAGCGAGGATATCGGGATTGGGCGTCAGTTCAATGCTCATTGCGGCCCCGGTTTTCTTGATCTTGTGTTCGGCCGAACTTGACGGACGATAATCCGCCACCGCCGCCACACCGATGAAAACGTCGGAGCCCGGTAGCGCCGCAAACACCGCTTCGCGCATTTCCAAGGCACTGCGCACGCTCACCCGGGCACAGCCCGCCGGTACCGGCAGCGCCACCGGTCCGCTCACCAGCGTGACGTCGGCCCCCGCCTGAGCGCATGCCCTGGCCAGTCCATAGGCCATCTTGCCGGAACTGGAATTGGTAATCCCGCGCACCGGATCGATGGACTCGAACGTCGGCCCGGCAGTCATCACGATGCGCCGCCCCGCCAGCAATTTGGGCTGAAAGAAGCCGATCACCGCTTCGCACAGATCTTCCGGCTCAAGCATGCGCCCGAGCCCAACCTCGCCACAGGCCTGCTCGCCCGCGGCCGGCCCAAACAAGGTTGCCCCGTCAGCGGCCAACTGCAGCGCATTGCGCCGAGTGGCCGGGTGCTCCCACATCTGGCGGTTCATCGCCGGCGCCACCAGCAGCGGGCAATCCCGCGCCAGGCATAGCGTCGTCAGCAAATCGTCGGCCATTCCTTGCGCCAGCTTTGCCATGACGTTGGCCGTCGCCGGTGCGATCAGGATTGCATCGGCATCGCGGGTCAGATCGATGTGCGCCATGTTGTTTCCCATGCGCGAATCCCACAGATCGGTCCACACCCGATTGCCGGATAGGGCCTGAAACGTCACCGCGGTCACAAAACGCGCTCCGCCCTCCGTGAGCACCACATGTACGTCTGCCCCGGCCTTGCCGAGCAGCCGAACAAGCTCGGCAGCCTTGTAGGCCGCCACGCCGCCAGTCACGCCCAGCACTATTTTCCTACCCTTAAGCTCGCTCATGCCAGTGGTATTATCCGCATCCTTGAGAAGATCAAATTGTACACCCCATGGCAATCACCGACTGGCCCGCCGACGAACGCCCGCGGGAACGCCTCCTCGCTCA
>CALMXT010000120.1 GCA_937871125.1 uncultured Zoogloea sp.
CGGCCGGTGAGGTGGGCGAAGCGCGGGCCGCTCATCAGCATTCCTCCTTGCCCACCGGCACCGGCATGCTCGTCACCGGGGTGGCGGCGGGCGTGCTGTCGAGGGGCGGCAGGATTTCGGCGGTGGCGTCGGCGCCGATGGCCACGCGCACTTCGAGCAGCACCGGCAGTTGCCACGCCAGCATGGCGACGCTTTCTTCCACTGGGCTGGGGCTGCCGTTGCGGTCGATTTCCTCGCCGACGACGAGAACCTGGTTGACCAGCCGGACGCCTTGCACGCGCAGGGTGGCGGCTTCGATGTCGCGGTCGCGCACCTTGCGCCCGAAGGGCCAGCCCTTGCCGTCGGGGCCGTAGGGCGGCAGCGGGGCGAGGTGCTGGCGCAGGGCGAGTTCGATGTTCCGGCGCAGGGTTTCTTCGCCGGCGCCGGGTTCGGGTTCGACGGCCACCGAGCAGGAGAGGCGCACGTATTGGGGCGGGGTGACGTAGAGCTCGGTGGTGACGAGGCGGCGCGGTTCGAGGTGGGCGCAGACGCGGCGCAGCATCTCCCGGTCGGGGGTGGGCTGGTCGGGCTGCAGCGGGTCGTAGGCGGGCAGCACGATCAGGGTGACCACGCCGGGTACGCCGTCCACCCGTTCGTGGGGTTTGTGGCGCGGCAGGAGGTGGGCGCGGCCGACGTGGACGCCGGGGGTGCCGAGGGCCAGGTCGGTGAAGTCGTCGGTGGCTACGGCGCGGTCGTTGTGGCGCAGCACCTGGGGAATGCGCGCGGTGGCTTCGGGGAGGGTTTCGGCGTCGGCGCCGCCTTCGGCGGGCAGGGGATTGTTGGCCTTGAGCGCGAGGGCGGCGGCGGGGGAGGCGCGCAGCACCCGGTTGATGCGTCCGGCGCCGAGGTTGCCGCGCACGCCGCCGCCGTAGCGGTAGCTGAGGCAGCGGATGGCTTCGCCGGGCAGGGGCATGCGGCCGTGGATGCCGTCGCCGAAGGTGAGGCTGCCGTCGGTGGGGTCGAGGGTGTAGAAGGGATCGTCCGGCCCGGCCAGGGCGAGGTCGTCGACCGCCGTCCAGTTTTCCCAGCCGAGGGTGCCGAACACCTGAACCTGCTCGCTGCCGGCGATGACCGGGGTGTGGGCGAGGGTGTGGTTCTGACCGGTGCGTCCGTCGCCGTAGCCGAGGAGTTCGGCGGGGGCGGTGACGGCCTGGTCGACGCGCACCACGTTGGCGTCGATCCAGCGCAGGCGGATTGGCGGGTGGGTGGGGGCGACGCGGCCGACCCGGATCCAGCCGAGCACCCGGGCGGCGAGTTTGTCGTCGTCGAGACGGGGCGGGAGATCGCCCACGCCGAGGAGGTCGGCGTCGGGCGGCTCGAAGGAGGCGGCGGTCCAGTTGCCGAAGGGTTCGGCGTCGGGGCTGGCTTTGGATTCGGGCAGGCGCAGGCGCACGGTGCCTTGACGGCCGAGGTTGTCGGTGGTGTCGGCGACCACGGCGAGGCGCTGGTAGAGCAGACGGTCCACCTGGGCGGCGGCGCCGGTGAAGCGGCCGGTGGAGATTTCCCAGCGCAGCGGCCAGCGCGCGGGGTCGGTGCCGGGGTCGGGGCAGCGGTGGTGGTCGGTGGCGCCGCACAGGACGTCGTCGGTGCACAGGCCGAGGTTGAGAACCTGACCGGAGAGGCGCTGGCGGATCAGTTTGCGGGCGGCCGCGGCGTCGTTGCCGGTGCTGCGCAGGGCTTCGGCCAGGGCGGCGTCGGGGGCCAGCAGGCACAGCCAGATGCGCTGGTCGAGGCTGGCGCCGGTGGAGATCGGGGCCGGCAGGCGACCGCCGTCGGGCGGGGCCAGCGGCACCGCGCGGTATTGGTCGAGGGCCGGGGCGGTGGCGGTGCCGAGGTGGTCGGCGAGCAGGGTGCTCACGTTGTCGACGCCGCCGGGCAGCACCGGGCCGGTGTAGGGCTGCTTGACCCAGGCGCCGAGTTCGACCGGCAGGGCGGTGACTTCTTCGAGCGCCTGGAAGGGTACGTCGCCGGCGGCCAGTTCGAGGGTGGTGCTGCCGGTGCCGAAGTCGACGGGAATCGGCACGAAGGGGCCGCGTCTGGCTTCGAGGCGCACCATGGCGCCGGCTGCCCGCGCCGGTTTGGGGGCGATGGCGAGAAGCCGCAGGAATTCCAGCCGCGCCGCTTCGGGCACGCGGTTGAGGCGGTAGAGCAGGTTGTCGCCGAGGGCGGCGAAGAGTTCGATCAGCGCGATGCCGGGGTCGGAGGCGTTGTGATCGGTCCATTCGGGCGCGTGGATCGGAATGCGGCGGATCAGTTCGGCGCGAAGATCGTCGAAGGCGCGGTCGTCGAGTCGGGGCGGAATGATGGCCATCAGGCACCCCCGTTCAGGTAGAAGGGAAACACCAGGTTGTGGGCACCGGGTTCGCCGAGGATTTCATAGCGCAGGGCGATGCGCAGCACGGTGGCTTCCCGCGGGTCGGTATTGACGGTGACGGATTCGACGCGGATGCGGGCTTCGTCCCGCTCCAGCGCTTCGGTGACGGCGGCCCGGATCTGGGTGCGCAGTTCGAGGCTGTTGGGGGCGAACAGGAAGCGTCGCAGTCCGACGCCGAAATTGGGCCGGGCGATGCGCTCGCCGGGCTCGGTGAGGAGGAGGGTACGGATCGATTGCTCGACGGCGGCCGCGCCCTCGACCCAGCCGAAGCCGTCGCGGGTGACCGGCGGAAAGCGAAATCCACGGCCGAGCTTGTCGGTGCTCATGATCCCCTCTTGGGAAATGGTATGCAGAACTTGAGGAACAGCATCCAGCTGAAGGCGGGCAGCTTGATGAGGATCGAAAAGATGATGTTGAACAGGATCAGCGCGCAGATCGTGAGGATCGGGATGCCGAAGTTGCAGATCATGCCGATGCCGAAATCCCGCCGGGTGTCGGCCATCGCGTCGCCGACCTTGACGCCGGAGCCGGGCGGTGCGGCGATGCCGGCGAAGGGCTTGGCGCGGGCCCGGGCGATGCGCGGGATGTCGCGCAGCAGCTTGGGAATGTCGGGCATCTGGATGCTGGCCGGGCGAGCGCCGAGGAGATCGGTGGGGTCGGCGATGGAGAAGGGCTCGCTGCGCGGCGTCCAGACGATGCGCTCGGGCTCGCAGGGGGTGCGTCCGGCGATGCGGACCCAGGCCCAGGCGGCGTAGAGGTGCTCGGCGTCGAAGCGCAGCCGGGGCAGGCCGTCGATGGCGCGGGCTTCGGGCAGGGCGAGTTTTTCCTTGTTGGCGGTGTAGCTGGCCGCGGCGGCGTTCCGCAGGGTGCTGAACGGCGTGTGTTCGAAGCGGAAGGCGGGCAGCACCAGAAGGCCGCAGGCGGGCTGCTCGGTGAGGATCAGACCCAGCGAGGCGAGGCTGGGAGCCGGGACGGCGCTGGCGATGTGTGCTTCGACCGTGCCCGCATGGGCGTCCCGCTGGGCCACGGCGGCGCTGCCGGCGGCGGCGAGGGCGGCGTCGAAGCCGGCGTAGATCCGGGCGATTTCGAGCCCGGTTTGATGGACGCGTTTGACGCGGACGATTTCGCCGCCGATTTCGGTGAAGGCGAGGGACGGCCACGGGGGCGTCGCCTGGACGTCGCCGCGTCCGCTTTCCTGGGCAAGCACGGCGTCGATCTGCTCGCCCAGCGCGGCGATGCCGAATTCGAGCTTGCCGGCGGGGCCGATGGCGAGCAGTTCGCTGCGCTTGTCGCTGCCGAACAGCGTTTTGTTGATGCTGGCGGTGAGGCCCAGGCGGCAGCCGCGCAGGCGCAACAGCGCGACGACGCAGAGGGCGGCGAGGTGGTTTTCGCCGATCAGGCTGGAGGCGCCCTGCGCCGGTTGGGGCAGCACGCTGCCGGCGAGCCAGGCGTCCACAAGCTGGAACAGGCGCATCCGCACCAGCACGTCCCAGGTGCCGGGCGAACCGGCCACGTTGGCGGCGAGCCAGAGGGCGGTCTGGTTGCCGGGGAAGCTGGAGGGGTCGGGCAGGGATTCGAAGAGGGCGGCACTGCCGGCCGCGGTGTCGGCGCCGCTCTGGTCCCACAATTGGGCGGCCGAGCAGACATTGCCGTCGCAGTCGGCGTTGGCGGTGCCGGCGTCGGCGGCCTTGATCCACAGACAGGCCAGCGCTTTGAGCACGGCGAGGTCGATGCCTTGGGCGAGGGCGTTTTCGGGGTGGGCAAGCCCGAAGGGCGGCGCGCTCAGCAGACCGGCGACCAGGGCGCCGGCGGTGGCGGTTTGGGCGGCGGTGGGCCGGGCCGGCAGGACGGTGTCGTCGAGGAGCGTGCGCAGATAGGGAGTGGCCGCGCCGCGCAGGGTGGCGCCGCTCAGGAACAGGGCATCGAGGCGGTCGCCGGTGCGCTGGCTCATGCGGGCGGCGATGGCGTCGATGGAGTCGGCGGTGAGGCGTTCGGCGGACACTTCGCGGGCGCTGCTGAACACCGGCAGGTAGCCGTACAGGGTGCAGTGCTCGGCCGCCTTGCCTACGTTGGGCGGCAGCAGGTTGAGGGGCTGACTGTTGAGGGCGAGGGTCGGCAGCGGCGCATCGGCGGCCAGCCCGAAAAGGGCGTGCAGTCGGACGGTGGCGGTGCTCGACAGTCCGGAAAGAGCCGCCGGGTCGGCCTGTCCGGCGCCGGAGGCAGGACGCAGGCCGGCGTCGAGCACTTCGATCCAGGCGCCGTGCTTTTCGTCGAGGGCGATCCAGTCTTCCCAGTGTTCGCTGTCGGTGCGGGCGACGAGGCGGCGGACGATCGCGCCGGAACCCTTGATCCGGCTGCGCGCCACCGGCGGCCAGCCGGCCGCGCCGCAGACCACGTCGAAGGCGACGAGGTTGAAGCGTTCGTGGAGCGGCAGATAGAGCTTGCGCAGCCAGGCCGGCGTGGCGGCGGAGGCGCCGTGGGGTACGCCGTCGCTGTCCATCGCGGGGCCGCCGGAGGCTTCGATTTCGGCGGCGTCGGGCGTGCGGCGCACGATGGCGGCGGGGTAGCGGATGGCGCCGGCGGCGTCCACGAGGCCATCGGGCGGTTCGGACCAGTCGCGCCAGGGCCGCAGCGCCGGGAAGGCGGGGGCCGGCTGGCCCGCGGCGGCGAGAAAGTCGTCCATGAAGGCGTCGGTTTCGAAGGCGAGGATGCGCGGCGGCGCCTCAACCGGAACCACGGCGAGATTGCGCAGGAAGAAGGGCAAGGTCGCCAGCAGGCGTTCCCGCGAGGGGCGGCGTTGGGCCGGGATGAGCAGCCGTGCCGGGGGCGCTTTGCTTACCATACGTTCCCCGCGCCGGGCGTGTAGCTGGCCGAAACCACGCTGTTGGTGATGACGGTGTCGGCCTTCACCACGCCGGAAAACTTGGACATGGCGGCGTCGACGGTGACCATCGCGGCGGTGACGTCGAGGCCCGCCGGGGCGTTGATCTTGACCTTGACGTTGGCGGTGATCTCGATATTGCCGGCGGTGTCGATCTTGATCGTGGCGCCGTTGGAGTGCTTGAGGGTGACGGTGCCGCCGGAGGTGTCGTCTAGGGTGAAGGTGTGGCCGCCCTGGGTTTCGAGCACCACTTTTTCGCTGCCGGCGGTGTCGTCGAAGGTGAGCTTGTGGCCGCTGCGGGAGGTGACCGAGCGGAGGTTGTTGTTGCTGTCCATGCTCTCGGGCGGGGCGTCGACGCCGTTCCAGAGGGCGCCGATGACCACCGGCCGGCGCGGGTCGCCCGCGGTGAAGGCGACCAGCACTTCGTCGTTCACTTCGGGGATGAACCAGGTGCCCCGGTCGGCGCCGGCCATCAGGGTGGCGAGGCGGGCCCAGGCCAGCGCGGTGCCGCCGTCGTTTTCTTCGACGAAGGGCAGTTTGATCTGCACCCGGCCCTGGTTGTCCGGGTCCTGGACATCGGTGACCAGCGCCGGATAGACGCCGTAGAGGCGCGCACGCTCGGTGCCGTTTGGCGCGGTGAGGCCGGGGATCATGAGGATTCTCCCAGGTCGGGGCGCTGGGCCTCGAACTCGGTGCGATAGCCTTCGGTCTGGTCGAAGCGGTGGGTGACGGCGGTGACGAGATAGACGCCGGCGAACCACGGGCCGAGGTCGACCAGTTCGATGCGGGCGCCCACGTGCAGCTCGGGGGTGCCCAGGGTGACGCCGGTGCCGCGCACGAAGCGCCGGGCCCGGCGGCGCATGGCCGCTTCGGCGAGGCTGCGGGCTTCGGTGCCGGTGGCGGGGGCTTCGAGGTGCAGGTCTTCGGCGGCATTGGCGAAGACGCGGGTGACGATCTCGGGGCCGAGCCGGCCGCGGCTGGCTTCGGGGCGCACGGCGTCGGCGCCGGCGCGCTCGTGGATGGCCTCCTTGGCGGCCACGTCGTAGCCATGCACGCGCACTTCGCCGCGCTGGTGGGCGAGGTCGGCCAGCACGGTGAAGCGGATCAGGTTGTTCTCGCGGGTGAGGCGCAGCGGGGTGGTGCCGATGCTGGCGGGCTCGGTGACGTGGACGCTGCCGTCGCGCAGTTCGATCAGGGCATCGCCGCTGCGGGCGCGCAGGGCGCCGAGTTCGTCTTCGTTCACTTGCCACAGTTCGACGTGGCTGGCGCCGCTGCGGCCCACGTCGGCGCGCTGGCCGGCGTCGCCCAGGATGCGCGAGGCGATGTCGCCGTCGCTCATGTTTTCACTCAGACGGGTGCGGCGGCGGTAGCGCAGGCCGGCGAGGGCGTCTTCGGCGAGGAGAGTGAGTTCGGGCGGGCGCAGTTCCGGGTAGGCGGCGCCGATGCCGGTGATCAGCCCGTCGAACACGGTTTGTGCCTGCCCGGTGACTTCGAAGGCGATGCTGAGACGCTTGCCGAAATCGATGGCGGCCTGGTGAAAATGGACGTAATCCACCGGCTGGCCTTGTTCGCGGCTGCCCCAGTTGAGGAAGACCGCTTCCAGCGAGGCCACGCCGGCGGAATCCGAGCGGGCTTCGAGGCGGATCAGATCGGCTTCGAGCCGGTCGGAGCGGGTGCTGTCCACCTTGATCTGCGGGCGTCCGCTGGTGTTGATGGACGCGGTGCTCATGGGCAGTCGCTCCGCTGGCGCAGGCGGCGTTCGAGTTCTTCCGCCACCAGGGCGCGAACCAGCTGGCGGAGTTCTTCCAGACGCACTTCGAAGGCGGCCTCTTCCGGGGCCGCGGCGCCGGATTCGCGAGGGCCGCTGTCGGGCAGGGTTTCGATGGTGGTGGAGACTTCGCCGATGGTGACAGCCATGATCAGCCTCCCGAGCAGCGGCGGCAGCCGCAGCCGCCGCAATTGCAGGCGGTGGCACGAGCGCTGCCGGCGTTCGCACTGCGGGCATCGCTCGCCGCGGGCAGGGTTTCCCAACGGGGCCGGCGTTCTCCGGCGGCGGCTGGGGTCGGGGTGCTGCGGGCGGCGAACAGCGGATCGGCTGCGGCGGGTGAGCGCCGGATGGCCAGCGGCGGGCTGCCGCGCACCGGCAGCGGCGGGCGGGGTGCGGCGCCGCTGGCCGCGGTGCTGGAAACCGCTCCGCTGGCGCGCTGGCCGCTCACCACGGCGGCCAGGCCCGCTGCCCGGCTGCCCGGCGCCGGACCGTCCGGCGCCCAGGGGTTGGACGGCACGCCGGCGGCGGCGAGGCCGGGCGAGGGTTGGGGAATCGCGACGCCGCTGCGCCCGAGGTCGGCCGTGGTGCCGAGCGCGGCCGGGCCGAAGAGGTCGACGGCGGCAGAGGCGTCGAGGTCGATGCCGGCGCCGGCCGAGACGCCGATGTCGGCGGACAGGCCGAGGCTGGCGGAAAGCCCCACCTGCGCCGACAGGCTGAGGTCGAGATTCAGATCGAGATTGAGGTCGAGGCTGGCCGACAACTGGAAGCCGGCACTCAAATCCAGTCCGGAGCCGCCCATGAGACTGGAGGCGTTGGCGGCGGCGGCCTGGCTGCGGGCGTCGGCGGTGGCTTGTTCGACGGCTTGCCGGCGCTGGGCGGCGTCGGTGGCGTTGACCTCGTAGCGGAACTCCTGCTCGGTGAGGGTGAGCTGCACCTTGGAGCGCAGGGGGACGCCGCTCGGGCTGAAGTAATCGAAGACTTCCTGGTGCTGACTGACCACGCCGTTGAAGATCAGCGTGCCCCAGCGGAACTGGACCCGCCGCGGCGCCTGTTCGCGGCCGCTGCCGAACACCTGCAGCAGGTTGGCGATGGGCTTGGTGCGGGTGCGCACGTCGAGCATTTCTTCGCCGCCGGCGCTGCCGCCGGAGCCGCCCGCGGCGTCGCGGGGGCGGGTGGAGTCGAAGATGCATTCGAAGGACAGGGTGGCCTTGGAGGCGCCGACGTTCTGGACCTGCTGGCGGCCGCGGCGGCTGCGGTCGCGCTGCTCGCCGCCGGAGACTTTGAGGGTGAGGGTGTCCGGGTTGAAATCCAGGGCGATGGCGCTGGCTTCCTGGAGCTTGCTTCCGCCCGCGTCGAACGGCACCAGCTTGGCCCGGCAGAACTGGCTGGTACTCATGGCATCTCCCGGCGTAGTCCTTCGTGGACGATGTGGAGCTCTTCGAGGGCGACTTCGCGACCGCCGTTGGCGTTGAGATCGGCCGCCTTGACCTTGTTCACGATGCCGTTCTCGAAGCGCCATACGCCCGGTTGCGACGCGCTGCCGCTGGGCTGGAACACGCGGATGGTGCCGGACACGTAGGGCAAGGGAAACGTGCCGTCGGTACAGCGCCGCACCCACGCCCAGAAGGCGGGGTCGAGGGACAGGCCACGCTTGAGCACCAGCGGCGGGTTGGTCGCCTTGCCGACCAGTTGGCGGGCGCCGCGGTTGTAGCCGCCTTCCCGGAAGCTCACCGCTTCGAGGGTGATTTCCAGCCCTTGTACGTCGGAGAAGGCCGCTCGGCGCGCGCCTTGCGCCAGACCTTCGTCGCCGCCGAGGCCCGACAGTTCGATCTGCACGGCAAAATTGAAGGAGGTGAGCAGGGTGTCGGCGGGCATCAGCTCACCTCGATGCGGGGTTCGTCGGCGCCGTGGCGGAGCAGGCGGAAGACGATGAATTCGGCGGGGACCGCGGGGGCAAGGCCCACCTGCATGATGGCGCGGCCGGCGTCGAGATCGGCCTGGGTGTGGGTGCTGGCGTCGCAGCGGACGAAGAAGCTGTCGCTGTCGGTGCGGCCGGCCAGCGCGCCGGCGTCGAACAGCGCCAGCAGGCGCCGCCGCGCGGTGTTGGCCATCGCGGACCACAGCATGGCGTCGTTGGGCTCGAAGGTGGCCCAGGCGAGATCGGCGGCGAGCTGGGCTTTGAGCCAATCCACCAGGCGGCGCACGGAAAGATGGGTCCAGTCCCTGTCGGTGGAGGTGCTGCGGGCGCCGAGGAGCATCAGGCCGCGCTCGGTGCGGCGGATCTCGTCGATGCGCTCTTCGAACAGAAAGCCCGGCTCGGGCAGGCCGGCGTCGTTGGCGCGGGCGAAGATGCCGAGCACCGGGCGGTTGGCCGGCGCGGCCCACACGCCCACTTCGTTCTCGAGCTGGGCGACGATGCCGCAGGCCGCCGCCGAGGGCGGCACCGTGCGTGCGCTGCCCTGGGCGTCCATCCGCAGCCACGGGGCGTAGAGCGCGGCCCGGTCGCTGGCCAGGGCGTGGCGCCACTGGACCACGTCGCCGGCGCGCAATCCGGGCGGCAGGTCGAGCAGGGCGATGCGGCTGCCGCGGGTTTCGCACGAGGCGATGAGTTGGTGCTGGGCGTCCCGGAGCGAGGCGGCGTCGAAGCCGAGCAGCGGGTAGTCGAGGGCGTTGTCGGTGCGTGCGGCGGGAGCCAGGGTGCAGACGGTGCCGAAGCAGGGTTGCTCGGCGGGCAGTTGCGGGCTGTCGATGACGGCCTCGGGCGGGGTGGGGTGGAGCAGGTCGGGCAGGGCGACCAGCGCGACGGGCTCGAAGGGGAAGGCCTGGTCCCAGCCATCCAGCGCGTTCAGGGCGCCGGGGCGGGACAGGAAGGCGACGAAACGGTGGTCGGCGTCTTCGGCGACGTCGTGGGCATCCATCTCGGTGGGGTCGAAGAAGTGACGCCTTTCGGTGGTGTCGGTGGCATCGCGACCGCGTCGGGAGACGGGCATTTCGGCTGCCGACAGCAACTGCCCGGCGGGTGTGGCGAGCAGCGCTTTGCCGGGAATCAGCCAGACGTCGCGCAGCAGTGCGCTTGGGCGCAGGTATTCGGAACCCCAGGGATCGTCGCCGTTGCCCCACAGACGGTCGGCTTCGGCGGTGGGATTTTCGGGATCGGTCAGATCGAGGCGCGGCGGGCGCAGGGCTTCGCTGGCGCTGCGCCGGCCGAGCAGGCGGGGCAGGTAGCGGGGGTGGTCGGGGTGCAGGGCGGCGTCGTCCCAGCTTTCCACCAGCCGGCCGTCGAGGAATACGTCGAGGCGCAGGGTGAGTTCGACCGCACTTTGCAGGAGTTGCCGGTCGAGGAAGGGGTGGGTCGGCTGCGGCGCGAGCACGGGCTGGCGGTCGGGGCTCAGGGCGTCGGCTGCTGCGACCCGGAAGATGCGCGTGCGCCCCGGGCCGCCAGGGCTGGTCGGGCGCCCGAGAAGGCGCAGGGTGGCGCCGACGGCGGGGCGGTCGGGCGGGATCAGTACCGCGCCGGAGGTTTCGTCGTAGCCGAGTGCGAGGGGGCGTTGGACGACGCGGCAGCGCACTTCGAGGCGGTTGCCCCAACTGCCCGGATTGCGCGCGGCGATCCGGACTTGCCGGCGGGAGCGCCCCTTTACGGCCTTGAGGCCGGGCAGCAGCAGGCGGGCGGTGCGCACGTTGCGGTGGTCGACGCAGCGCACGACCACGCAGCGCCGCCCGCCGTTGGCGAAGAACAGACGCACCGCCAGCGGCAGGTTGAGCCCCGGCAGCGCACGGCCGAACAGGGCTTCGAACTGCCGTGCGTCGTCGATGGCCACCGGCGTATTGACCGGCCCCCGCTCGGCGAGGCCGATCAGCGCGGCGACGTCCAGCCGCACCAGCGGCCGGGTGGCTACGGCGGGCTTTTCCTCGTAGATGCCGGGCGGCAGCCCGGGTCGCCACAGGCTGCCCTGGAGGGCTACGCTCATGGGGTCGACCTCGTGTCAGCGAGCGGGCGGCGAAGGGTATGCGGGAAGCTCATGGGCGGCTCCGCAACCGCTTACTCGAACTCCAGGTCCTCGCAGACCAGGGTGAGTTCTTCCATCGCGACGTCCGAGGCGCCCTTGGCGGCGAGGGTCGGGCCGGTCCATTTGGACGGGCGGGCATTGATGAGCTTCCACGAGGCGACGGTTGCGGCGTGGTCTTCGCTCAGCAACTGGATGACCACGGTGGCACGGGCATCCATGTTGCCGCGGCGCACCTGATTGACCCAGTTCCAGAGATCGAGCGAGGCGATCATGCCGCGTTTGAGGGTGACGTCGCCGGCCTTGTACATCAGCGGCACCTTGCGCGGCCGGTTGGCGGCGTCGGTGCCTTCGCGGTAGTCGGCGTGGGTGATTTCGGTCGACAGGCCCGACACGTCAGAAAACCCGCCGCGGAACTCGCCGCCGCTGGCCGGGCTGATGGTGACCTTGAAATTGAACGGGCCGTAAGGGTCTTCACGCAGGGTGGCCATTGCTGGTCTCCTTTGAGGATTCGGTTAGCGCCGGCTGGCCGGCGGGGCACTCAGATGATGGAGGCGTCGGCAGTCCATTGGCCGATGCGGAAGATCACGAATTCGGCGGGCTTGGTGGGCGCGACGCCGATCAGGCAGATGAGGCGCCCGTTGTCCAGGTCCGACTGGCTCATCGTGCTGCGGTCGCAACGCACGAAGTAGGCGTCTTCGGGCCGTGCGCCGAGGAGCGCGCCGCTGCGCCAGACGTCGTAGAGGAAGCCTTCGATGGTCAGGCGGATCTTCAGCCACAGCTCTTCGTTGTTGGGTTCGAAGACGGCCCACTGGGTGCCCCGGTCGATGGAGTGTTCCAGGTAGATGAACAGCCGTCGCACGTTGATGTAGGTCCATTCGGGGTCGGAGCTGATGGTGCGGGCGCCCCACACGCGGTAGCCGCGGCCTTCGAAGAAGCGCAGGCAGTTGATGCCTTCGGGGTTGAGCACGTCCTGCTCGCCCTTGTTGACGTTGCGCGAGAAGCGCAGGATGCCGCGCACGGTTTCGTTGGCCGGCGCTTTGTGTACGCCGCGTTCGATGTCGCTGCGGGCATAGATGCCGGCCATGGCGCCTTCGGGCGAGTACTGGATGGTTTCGCGGGCGCCGCCTGGGGCGCTGGCGACGAGCCAGGGGTAGTACAGCGCGGCGTATTTGGAGTCGTGCTGGCCGCGCACTTCGCGGATGAGGGCCTGGTCGGCGTCGCGGGGGCCGGCGAGGATGGCGAAACGGTAGTGCAGGTTTTCGCAGTGGGAAATCAGTGCGTCGCGCACCGCCTGACAGTCGTCGGAGGTGGCCAGCGCGGCACTGCCGGGGCCGGCGACGATGGCGATGTCTTCGATCTCGGCCAGCGCGGCGAGGCCGGTGGCGTCGTGTCCGCTGCCGCCGCCGGTGAAGGCGTCGCTGTTGGCGAGAATGCCGTCGCTGCCGCTGCCGAGGGTGAGCGGCGTGGCGGCGACCAGCCCGGCGAGCAGGTCGCGGGCAAAGCTGGTGCGCTGGGCGGGAAGCGTCGGCAGCCCGGCGGCGCCGGCATCGAAGAACAGCCGCTGGCTGCGGTCGGCGGGCGGTTCGACGCCGGCGCTCGGGTCTTCGTTGCGCAGGATGCGGCCGAGGAACAGGTCGGAGTCCGGGTGGGTGGAGACCCGCTGGATCGATTCGACCCGCCCGCCGGTGGAGCCGTCGAGATTCGGGCCGATGGCGAGATCGACGGTGATCTTTTGAACGAAGTGCAGGCTGGCGGCGTTCTGGTCGAGGGTGCCGGCAGCGTTGGTCAGCACGGGCCGGCCGGCGGCGTCGAAGCTGACGCTGTAGATGTTGGCGGCTTCGATGGCATCGGCGCCGGTCTTGGCGACCAGACGGTTCTTGGCGCTTGCGGCGGTGATCGCTTCGACCACGTCGCCCAGGCGCACGCCCATGACGGTACGGCTGCCGGCGCTGCCGGTGAGCAGGTTGCCGCTGCGGATTGCCTGCACCTGCACGACGACGTTGCCGGCGCGGCCGGGGAAGCGGGCGCGCAGGAAGCGGTCGCTGCCGAGCACCGA
>CALMXT010000121.1 GCA_937871125.1 uncultured Zoogloea sp.
TTGACCTTGCGGCGACCGTCCGACCGTTTTTTTACCCCATTCGTTCGCTTTCCTCGCGCCAATTTTTCCGATGCAGCGCCTGATTTTTCGCTTGTTCGTTCTCGCGCTCGTTGGTGTCGCCGGTCTTGCCGGTGCGCTGGCGTGGTTTGCCTTCCGCCCGGTGGCCATTCGTCAGAATCCGCTGGATTTCACCATCGAGCCTGGCTCGACGATGAAGCAAGTGGCCCGCCAATTGGTCGATGCCGGCATCGACGTGGAGCCCTTCGCCCTCGTCACCTTGGCCCGCCTGACCCGTCAAGCCAACGGGATCAAGGCCGGCAGCTATGAGGTGGAGACCGGCATCACGCCACTCCGGTTGCTCTCCAAACTGACCCGCGGCGACGTGACCCAGGCCGAACTGGCGCTCATCGAAGGTTGGAATTTCCGCCAGTTCCGTGCCGCCCTCGATCGACATCCGGATCTCCGCCACGATACCCTCGGCCTCACCGATGCCGAAATTCTCGAGCGCATCGGCGCCAACGCCCGCCATCCGGAAGGGCTGTTCTACCCCGACACCTATCTCTTCGCCAAGCGTTCCAGCGATGTCGACCTGCTGCGCCGTGCCCATCAGAACCTGCAGAACGTGCTGGCCCGCGAATGGGACCGGCGCGCCGACGGACTTCCCTACCGCAACGCCTACCAGGCGCTGATCATGGCGTCGATCGTCGAGAAGGAAACCGGCCAGGCCGCCGACCGGCCGAAGGTGGCTTCGGTCTTCGTCAATCGTCTGCGCAGCGGCATGCTCCTCCAGACCGACCCGACGGTGATCTACGGCCTCGGCACGGCCTTCGACGGCGACCTGAAAAAGCGCGACCTGCTCGCCGACACGCCCTACAACACCTACACCCGGCCCGGCCTGCCGCCGACCCCGATCGCCATGCCGGGCACGGCGGCGCTGCGTGCCGCGCTCAATCCGCCGACCACCGATTACCTGTATTTTGTCGCCCGGGGCGACGGTTACAGCAGCTTCTCGCGCACCCTCGACGAACACAACCGGGCCGTTGCCCGCTATATCCGGAAACGTCAGCCGTGAAATCCCGCTTCATCACCTTCGAAGGCATCGACGGTGCCGGCAAGAGCAGCCAGATCGCCGCGACCGTGGCGCTCATCGAATCCCGCGGCATCGCCGTCGTGCAGACGCGCGAGCCGGGCGGCACGCCCCTTGGCGAAAAGCTCCGCGAGCTCCTGCTCCATGAGCCGATGCACCTCGAAACCGAAGCCATGCTGATGTTCGCCGCCCGGCGCGAACATCTGGCGGCATTGATCGAACCGTCCCTGGCCGCCGGAAAGTGGGTGGTATCCGACCGTTTCACCGACGCCACCTACGCCTATCAAGTGGGCGGTCGCGGGCTCGACGAGACGCGTTTTGCAGCGCTGGAGCAGTGGGTTCATCCCCATCTGCAGCCCGATCTGACCCTGATTTTCGATCTCGATCCGGTCGTCGCAGCCCGTCGCCTCGCCGGCACCGGCAATGCCCCCGACCGCTTCGAGCGGGAGAAGGCCGACTTCTTCGAGCGGGTCCGCGCCGCCTATCTGCGTCGCGCCGCCGGCGATCCGGCCCGGGTCAAGGTCGTCGACGCCAGCCGCACACCCGACGAGATCTGGGGTGAGCTCCAAGAGATCATTTCAAGGCATTGTTTAAAATGATTTTTGAGTGGCAGGCCGGGCTCTGGCAAAGGGTTCTCGAAAGCGCCGGGCGAATGCCCCATGCACTGCTGCTGGCCGGGCCGGCCGGCGGCGGAAAGCGGATTTTTGCCGAAGCCCTCGCGGCTCGCGAATTGTGTCTCCGTCCTACCGACGACGGTCACGCCTGCGGCGTCTGCGAAGATTGCCAGTGGCGTCTGGCCGGCAACCACCCCGATCTGCTGCGTATCGTTCCGGAGGCCGATCAGGAGAACCGGAGCGAGGATGCCGCCGAAAAAACCGATGGCGGCAAGGCCGCGAGCCGGCAGATCGTCATCGAACAGATCCGCAATCTGCAGCAGGTGCTGACCACCGCCGGGCATCGCGGCGGACGGCGCATCGCAATCGTCGATCCCGCCGAAGCGATGAACCTGTTCACCGCCAATGCCCTTCTTAAGTTACTCGAAGAACCGACAACCAACGTTTTGTTTCTGCTGGTGTCGTCGTCGCCGAAACGTCTGTTGCCGACGATTCGCAGCCGCTGCCAGACTTGGGCGTTTCCGCGCCCTCCGGCGGATGCCGCGGCCCGCTGGCTGGCCGGGCAAAAGGTGGCGGATGCGGCGTCGCTGCTGGCTTTTTCGGGCGGAATGCCACTGGCCGCGGCAGCGCTTGCCGAAGGCTACGGTGTGGCGGCACGCAAGCGCTTTGTGGACGACATCGCCAGTTTGCCCGGCAAGGCGCCGCTGCGGCTCGCCGGAGAATGGGAAAGCTGGCTGAAGAGCAAGGACGCCGTGGCCGGCGGTTTGGACATGCCGACCCTGACAGCCTGGCTGCAGCGCTGGGTCGCCGATCTGGCGAGCCTGCGCCTTGGCGGACCGGTGCGCTTCTTTCCCGCACAGCATGACATCCTGCACGGGTTGGCGGGCCGCCTGTCGGTGGACGCGGCACTCGGCTGCTACAATGAAATCACACGATCGCGTCGGGTTTCCCAGCACCCGCTCAATGCGCGGCTTTTTCTCGAGGACATGCTTTTGCGGTACGCCCGAAGTTTTCAGGCTGCCGCCGCGGCGATGCGCAGATGAACGACTCCCTGAAGCGTCCGGCACAGGCGCGGCCCAGCGTCCTGTCCCTCAACATTACCTCCAAGTCGGTTCTCTACGCCGCCTACATGCCGTTCATCAAGAACGGCGGAATCTTCGTACCGACAACCCGCGAGTACAAACTGGGCGACGAAATCTTCATGCTCCTGCAGATCATGGACGACCCGACCAAGCATCCGGTGGCCGGAACGATCGTCTGGATTACGCCGGCAGGCGCCCAAGGGAACAAAACCCAGGGTATCGGAGTCCAGTTTGCCGGTGACGAAGCCGGGCTGGTGCTGCGCAACCGGATCGAGCAGATCCTGGCCGGCCACCTCGGATCGTCCCGTCCGACCCATACGCTGTGAGCGAAGGCATTCACTTGCAGCCTTGAGCCGTGCATGGCTCCCCATCGTCCGGAAACACCATCAATGTTCGTCGACTCCCACTGTCATCTGGATTTTCCGGAGCTCATCGAAAACGAAGCCGCCGTCCTGGCCCGCATGGCTGAAAACGGCGTAACGCACGCCTTGTGCGTCAGCGTGAAGCTCGAAACGCTGGCGGGCATCATCGGTCTCGCCGAGCGCCACGCGAACCTGTTCGCCTCGGTGGGCGTTCACCCCGACAACGCCGACTGTGAGGAGCCGGACGAAGCGCGTCTCCTTGAACTGGCCAATCATCCGAAAGTGGTGGCCATCGGCGAAACGGGGCTCGACTATTACTGGCACAAGGATGCCCCCGAGTGGCAGCGGGCGCGCTTTCGCACCCATATCCGTGCGGCGCGAAGCTGCCGCAAGCCGCTGATCATCCACACCCGCGCGTCGGCCGATGACACTGTGCGTCTGATGCGCGAGGAGTGCGCCGGCGAGGCCGGCGGCGTCATGCACTGTTTTACCGAAAGCCGCGAAGTGGCCGCGCAGGCCCTCGATCTGGGTTTTTACATTTCGTTCTCGGGCATCGTCAGTTTCAAGAACGCCGAATCCCTCAGGGACGTGGCCCGATTCGTGCCTGCCGACCGTCTGCTGGTGGAGACGGATGCACCTTATTTGGCGCCCGTGCCTTTCCGCGGCAAGACAAACCAGCCTGCTTATGTCCGCCACGTGGCCGAGGCGGTCGCCGCTGCACGTAGCGAGAGCGTGCAACACATCGCTGAAATCACCACGCGCAACTTTTTCAAGCTTTTCAAGGACGCCGAACCGTCATGAAACCTGTCGCTCGTTTTTCCGCCTTTCTTGCAGGCGCCCCCTTGCGTAGCATCGCGGTGGCCCTTGTCAGTCTGCATCTGGCAATGCCTGCCTCGGCCGCAACGCTCGACGATCTGCTCAGCGCGACCAAGCTCGGCGATGCCGGGGAAGTCGCCCAGCTAGTCGCCCGAGGCATGGACCCGAACTCCACCGACGAGAGTGGCAACACCCTGCTGATTCTGGCTGCCCGGGAAGAGCAGCCCAAGGTGGTGGCCGAACTCGTCCGTCAGCGCGGCATCAAGCTCGATGCCCGCAATGCGGCCGGTGACAGCGCAATGATGCTGGCCAGTTTGCGGGGCTACACCGGAATCGTCGAACAACTGCTGAAGGCCGGTGCCGCCTTCGACCACGATGGCTGGAACCCTTTGCTGTATGCCGCTTTCGAAGGCCGCACGGCGATTGTCGAACTGTTGCTTGCCAAGGGTGCCAATCCCAATGCACTCGCCCCCAACCGGAGCACGCCGCTGATGTTCGCCGCCCGCAACGGGCACGACGAAGTGGTTGCTCAGTTGCTCAAGGCCGGCGCGGATCTGGACTGGAAAAACGACCAGAACGAAACGGCCGAAAGCTGGGCCGCCAGACATCGCAACACGGATATCGCCGAGATGATCCAGGCCGAACGCAAGGCACGGGCGGCCCGTGGCAAACAGCTTCGGATCGAAATCGAATAAGGGTTTTGTCCCTGAATGCGAGGCCGCGGCAGTGCAACTGGGTTGTCGTGGCAAGCGGTGCGCTTTCGGCTTGGGTTCCGTTCCCTCAAGAAAGCGTAGCTGCGAGCGAGATCCGGCCCGCAACGAGGCCGGTTTGAGTACCCGCGGGCGTCAAAAAGCCATTTGAGACGCGCTCACCGACGCGAGCCATAGCGCGACCAACACGCCCGGCTGTCGGCGCCGAAGCGCCACGGCAGCGACGGGGCCACTTGGCGCAGGACGGCAGCGCCGACGATGGCCAACAGGGCTGGCACCAGCGCCTGCTCTCCCTGGCCACCGGCCAGCAAAACGCCCACAAGCACGCCGCTCAGCATGAGTGTCCGGCAAATCAGAGTTTCCATCATTCGACTCCTTCATCAAGACATGACACCCCGCGGGGCTCTGGAATGAAAGCGTTCTGAGTGCGGCATTTGCCTTGGTGGTCAGTGCGCCTTCGATAACTGTAATTATATACAGGCATCGAAGGCTTGCAAGGCCGATTGCCGAAACTGCGTGCCGACTTACCGCGATAAACTCTCGCGCATGAAAACGTCGCCCGCCAAACCCCCCGTTTCTGTCGCCAAGCCTGTCGCAATGCCGGTTCCGCTCCGGCCCCTCGACGAGCTGGAGATACCTCCCGAACTCGATGGCCACACCGGCGACAACCGGGCCGATCCGGCCCGGCTGCAAATTGCCGCCCACAGCGACGCAGACGCGATCCGCTGCTTTCTTGTCGAGTACGACCGCTCTCCGGGCACCTTCCGAATCTATCAGCGCGAATGCGAACGTCTGCTGCTGTGGTCGCTGGTCGAATGCCGAAAGCCTTTGTCCAGCCTCAACCGGCAGGATTTCGAGGGTTACCTGAACTTCCTCGCCGACCCTCAGCCCGCCGGGCTGTGGTGCGGCCCCAAGGCCGAGCGTGCCACGGACAGGTGGCGACCCTTTGTCGGCCCGCTGAGCGAAAGTGCCGTGCTCACTGCAATGGCAGCGATCAATTCGTTGATGCGCTATCTGGTCGATGCGGGTTACCTGCTCGGCAATCCCCTCGGCCTGATTCGTCAGCGTCGCCGCAAGATGTCCGCCGAGGCCGCCGGACCGTTGCGCGCGGTGGCGTCGACCGACGAAGTGGAGAAGATCGAACGCTTTCTCGATGAGCAAATGTGGCAAGCCGTCACTGCAGCCATCGAGGCGATGCCCCGAGATGCGGAGCGTGGGCGCGACGAGTATGAACGGGCACGTTTCATTGCGGCCACCCTGTATATGCTGGCGCCCCGCGCCGGCGAACTGGAAAGCCATCGCATGAACAGCTTTCGCGAAGAGCGCGGTCTGTGGTGGTGGCACGTGGTAGGGAAGGGGGGCAAGAAAGCCAAGGTGCCGGTGGCCGACGACATGCTGAAAGCCTTGATCCGCTACCGTAAATATTTGGGCCTCAGCGCCGTTCCGCGGCGTGACGACACGACGCCTATCCTCGTTTCGGTAAAGGATCGCAGCCCGATCACCGCCCGGCGCCTCAATCAGATTCTCAAGAAGATATTCAGTGCGGCGGCGGAGCTGCTGCCCGCCGATGCGGAGCACAAGAAGGAAAAGCTGCGCGCGGCGTCTGCCCACTGGGGACGCCATACAGGCATCACCGCCAAACTCGATAGCGGTATCGACGAGCGCTTCGTGCAAAAGGACGCCCGTCACTCGGATGCCCGCACCACCCAACGCTACATCCACGAGGAAGAAGAGCGCTGGCACGACGAAGCGCAAAAGCAGCGTCTGCCGTGGTCCGGCGAAAAATAGGGCGGCGACAGGTTTTCGGGAAAATCGCCTTGTGACGGTGACTTATTACCGGAGGTGCGACGGATAAGACATTTCGTCAAGAATGAAACGTTTTCCGGGCGTATACGTATGTTAATGTTCCAGCGTTGCATCGTTTTGCAGTTCCGTAACGTGGGGCACGATCATGGCGCGTAGCAGCAGTGTTTCTTTCGAAGCAGTCGAACAGATCTGCTTCCAATTGCTCTCCCAGGGAGAGAACCCGTCGTTCAACCTTGTTTACGCAGAGCTCGGGAACAAAGGCTCCAGCGAGATCGTTCAGCGCTACATCGATCAGTGGCGTCGCGAGACGGGCGCCGCGTTCTTCCGCCAGCGCAGCATTCCCGGCATGCCGGACGAGCTGGTGTCGGCGGCGGATACCTTCATGGGCCGCATCTGGTCCCTGTCGCTGCAACAGGCCGATCAGATATTCGCCGGGCAACGCCAGGAGCTTGAACAGGAGCGCGAAGCCTTTCGAGCCCAACTCCAGGATGCCCATGACCACATCCAGCTTCTCGAGCGCAACGCCGGCGTTGCCGCGCGCCAGATCGAATCCCTCGAACAGGGCGTGAGCAGCCGCGAAACGAGCATTGCGGACCTGCGCAATCAGGCGCTGGAATTCCTGCGTCAGCGGGAAGGGCTCGAAAACCGGATCAAGCTGCTGGAAGAGGCGGCGGAAGTTCGCGAGCAGAAGTTCGCCGCCGAAGCCGACCGTCTGGCGCGGCTGTTGCAGACCGACCGCGATCGTTACAACGCGTCGTTGAAGGAAGAGCAGGATCGCAGCGCTCAGGAACGTGAGCTGCTGATGAAGCAGATCGACCAGGCGCGGCAGGACAAGCTCTCGGAAATCGTGTCGATGCGCCAGCAATTGGCCAACCGCGAGGAGCGGGAGACGCGTCAGCGCGAGCAGACCGAGGAAGCCCGCGCCGCATTGCGCGAAGCCGTATCGCGCACCCGCCAGATCGAAACCTCGCTGGCCGCCGCGGAAGGGCGGATCGAACGGCTGCAGGCCCAGCTCAAGACGGCAAGCGAAGCCGCACACGGCAAGGAGTCGGCGGTTGCCGCCGCCGAGGCGCGCGCACGCGCGGTAGAGGAAGTGCGACTGACGGAAACGGCTCGCGCCCAGCGTGCCGAAGCTGCGCTCGCCGAGGCTCTGGCCGAAATCGCGATGCTCAAAAAGCAGCGCACCTGAGAAATATCCGACCTTCGCAGACCGGGCTCGATCGGCGAAGGTCCGATTTCGCCCGCCGCCTCGTGCCCTGAGGAGGGCAGGGCGCGGCGGCGAGCGACGGCCAAGCCCCTGCCTGGCCTTCAGCGCGTAGCGCGTGCCGCCACGTAAAAGGCGTCGAGCAAGGGGACGCAATCCAGAAGGCTGTCCCGGCCCGGCGTATGAAACTCGGGATGCCACTGCACCCCGACCACAAAATCGTGTCCGGTATGGCGGATCGCTTCGATCACACCGTCCTCCGTCGAGGTGGCTTCGACCGCCAGATCCTTGCCCAAGGAGCGCACGCATTGATGGTGGATCGACACGACCTGTCCTGCGTCGGTGTTGCCGAACCACCGGGCAAATTGCCCCTTCTCGGCAAAACGGATTTCATGGCTGTGCAGGTCGTAGGCTTCGGCCTGATGTCGGGCCGCCCCCTCCAGCTGGCTGGGGATGTCCTGGTAAAGGGAGCCGCCGAACGCAACGTTGATGAGTTGCATGCCCCGGCAGATTCCCAGGACCGGCTTTCCGGCCTCGACAAATTCGTGGAGCAACTCCATCTCGTAGGCATCGCGAACCCGGTCGCCGGCCCATTCTTCATTTAACGGGACTTCCCCGTAGGCTTCCGGACTCACATCGGTTCCACCTTGCAGAACCAGTCCGTCGAGGTATTCCGCGTAGTCGCGCAGGCGGATGTTGCTGCGATGGATGGGGCCGCTCTTGAGGATGGACGGCACCATCAGCACCAGCACATCCCGCGACATGATCCATTGGGCGATGGATTGCTCCAGCACCTGGAGGGTTTTGGATTCGATCCCCGTCGCGCCGTTCTTGGGGTGGAAGAGTCGGGCGGAGAGTCCGATCCGTATGGTCTTGTTCCGTGTCACGGTCGGCCCCTTTTCGGCTGTTTGCCCGGACGATCAGAGATCGGCCAAGGGCTTGTTGGCACTGCGCTCGTCCCGGCTTGTCAGTTGGGCGATGACCTGGGCCAGATTGATGTGAAGTTGCTCGAGGGTGTCGTCCGTCAAGCCCTGCAGCGCCTGCGGAAGCAGGCCTTCCACCGGCCCCGGAGCGGCCTCAAGAACGGCCGCGGCGCTGTCCGTGAGCTGGAGTCCGACGCGCCGTTGATCTTCGGCCTTGCGTTGTTTGCGAACCAAGCCCCGCGTCTCCAGTTTGTCGACAAGCTGACTGCAGGTCGACTGGTGGATGGACAGCCGATGAGCCAGTTCCGACACACCGGCTCCGGGAGTATGGGCGATTTCGTGGAGCAGCCAGAGCTGCGAGCCGGACACGCCGCAGCTGTGCTCGACCTCGCGGAAATGCTGTCTCACCGAGCCGTAGATCAGCCGGAACTGCTTCAGGACGATCAGCGCCATCGCTTCGTTCGACGGCGCTTTGGCGGGATCGGCGGGGATAGTGTTTGCTAAATTCATTTGTGTAAATTATATTGATGTAAATGCATTTAAGAAAGACCTCATCGCTCCTTAGATAAGAAATGAGCGTCAACAGCAGAGCAACCGCTTCCGGCAAGGGAGACTTAAGGGGGCCGGCGCCTTTGAGCAGCTAGATCATTTCCCTCGATCTGCTCGAAAAACGCCGCCCCCATCTTTTTCATGCACCCCTATATTCGCGATCTCGAAACCTCACCGTTGCTGCTTTTCGGCTTGCTCCTGCTTGGCGGGATGGCGAGCGGCGAAGCAAGCCGGCGGCTGTTGAACCTCCCACGCACCACGGGCTATGTGTTGTTTGGCGTACTGCTGGGCAACAGCGGTCTGCAGTGGATCGATCCCTATATTCTGGGGTCGGCCCAATTCTTCATCTACCCCGCCATCGGCCTCATTCTGTTCGAGCTCGGCCATCGTTTTCCACTGAGCGGACATGGGCTCGACCGCAAGCTGATCCTTCTCAGCCTTGCGGAAACCGGTGCGGTCTTCGTTCTGGTCACGGCAACCCTGTTGGCGCTCGACTTCGGTTTGGCCGGCGGGCTCTTCGCCGCGGCCATTGCGGTGTCCACCTCGCCGGCGATCACCATCGCCACCAGCAGCGATGTCGGCGCGGAAGGCCCGTCCACCGACCGCCTGTTCGGGCTGGTGGCGCTCAACGGATGCATCGCGTTTGCGGCCATCGGCGTCGTCGTGCCCATGCTCGCCGCCAGCGGCGCTACCGAAGCCGGTCCGGGCTATCTGGATGCGGTGGCCCACATCCTCGTCTCCCTGCTACTCGGTGCCGGTTTGTCCTTTGCCGCGTGCCGGGCCGCCGGCTGGCTGGGGCGACAGGCCGAGCATCAGCACCTGATGTTGCTGGGGCTCGTCGTGATCGGCACCGGATTGCCGCTCAGCCTCGACATGTCGCCGCTGCTGACCCTGCTGACTTTCGGGATCGGCACCCGACTGGCCGATCGTCACAACCTGGTTGTGGCGATCCGGATTGCCTCGGACGCCCGCGTCTTTCTTGTGGTCACTTTTGTCCTTGCCGGTGCGGCTCTGGAAGTCGGGCTGTTGGCCGACTACTGGGCCGCCGCTTTGGCTTTTGCGCTGGTTCGTTTTGGTGCCCGCTGGGCGGCGCTGCACGTTGCCGGCCGCCATTTTGGCGTGGCGCCCCGCACCGCCTTTTTCACCGCGGTAGGGCTGCTGCCGATGTCCAGCGTAGCCCTCGTCCTGCTCGGAGATGCCGGCCCGCTGGATGGCGGCGTCGGCCCGGCCCTTGACGGAACGCTGATGGGCGCCATCGTGCTGATGCAGCTCCTTGGCCCGATCTGCACGCAGGTCGCGGTGCGGGGCTTCGGTGAAGCGAGACGCTATGTCGCCCGGCGCACGCGCCTGTCCAACGGAGCGCTGCTGCGATGACATTTATCCGCCAGGGCTGGGAGGCGTTGCAGGACCGGCTGTTCTTTTTGCCGCCTTTCCCCGAGCAACTCGATCCGCTGGCGCTGTTTGCGCTGCTGCTGGTCGGCGGGCTCGTGGCCGGCGAATCCTTGTTCCGGACGTTCGGGTTGTCGCGCATCGTGGGGTATGTGCTGGCCGGTGCGCTGGCCGGACCCGCGGCGCTTGGCTGGCTGGACCGGGAAACCCTTGCCATGGCCAAGCCGATCGCCGATGCGGCGCTCGGTCTGCTACTGCTCGAAACCGGCCGGCATCTGGATCTTCGATGGTTGAGCGCCAACCGGGGATTGCTGATCAGCGCGGCGGCCGAATCGGGCTTCGCCTTTGCGACGATCTTCGCCTTTGCCTTTTTGGCGGTCGGCCTGAGTCCCGGCTGGAGCGCCGCCACCGCCGCGATCACGATGGCCTCGGCGCCGGCTGTCGTGCTCCTGACCGCCGAGGAGAACCGGGCCCAGGGGCAGGTTACCCAGCGCACGCTGCTGCTTACCGCGATCAACTGCGCACTCTCGTTTGTGGTGTTTGCGGTGGTGCTGGGTGTCGTGCATGCCGAGCAGTCCGGCGACTGGCTCAATGCGGTGGCGCATCCCTTGTGGGTTGTCTGCGGTGGCGTGGGGATCGGCATGCTGTGCGCACGGCTGGCCTTGGTGGTGGCGGCACGGCAGCCCAAGGGATCGGTGTCCCAGGTGTTCATCCTCGTGGCCGTGGCGCTGCTGGCCATCGGCGTTGCGCGGATGCTTGGCGTGCCGGTGTTCCTGAGCCTCTTCATGATGGGTGCAGCGCTCAATCTGGCCGACCGGGAAAAGGTGCTCGCCTACACGAGTCTGCCCCAGGGGCACTGGATTCTGGCCATCGTTCTGTTCGTGGTGACCGGCGCCATGCTGCCGCTGGAAGACCTGGGTTGGCTCACCGGCTTACAGGCGCTCGGGCTGATCCTCGTTCGGGGGGTGGCCAAATTTGTCGGCGTGGCGAGCACCGGCCGCCACGACCTCCCGATGGATAAGCGCATTCTGGTCGGGATCGGCATTCAGCCGCTTTCGGCAACGGCTATCTTCATGGCGGCCGAACTCGCCGCGATTTATCCGGAAGTGAGCAGTCAAGCCCTGCTGCTACCGCTGCTTGCCGCTGCGCTGATGGAGTTTGCCGGCCCGCAGCTCTGCAAGTACGCCTTGCAAAGAGCCGGTGAAACCGAGCCGCCCCCCTCAGGAAAAAACGGATGAGCGATCTTTCCCGAATGACGTTTACCTCGAGCCGCCCACTCACGCTGGGCGTCGAGCTGGAACTGCAACTGGTGTCCCTGCGGGACTATGACCTGACGCGTGCGGCCACCGATCTGCTGGCCGGGCTGCGTTACGACGACCGCTTCGGCGAAGTGAAGCTGGAAATCACCGAGAGCATGATCGAAGTGAACTCCCGGCCGCGTCAGGACGTCACCGCGATCGCGGCCGATCTGGAAGGCCTTCGCGACGTGCTGGTTACCCACTGCCGGCGCAACAATATCGCGATCTGCGGCGGCGGAACCCATCCCTTCCACCACTGGCCCGAGCGGCGCATCTGCCCCGGCGAGCGCTTTGCCATGCTCAACGAACGCTATGGCTACCTGAGCAAGCAATTCACCGTTTTTGGGCAGCACATCCATATCGGAGTCACCTCGGGAGACGACGCCATCTGGTTGACGCACGCCCTCAACGGCTACGTGCCGCATTTTGTGGCCTTGTCGGCCTCGTCGCCCTTCCTCGACGCAACCGATACGGGCTTCGAGTCGGCCCGCCTCAATGCCGTTTCGGCCTTTCCATTGTCCGGGCAGGCGCCCGACGTGGCCGACTGGACCGCCTTTCTGGACCACATGGCGCTTCTTCAATCCTGCGGCGTCGCCGAGAGCATCAAGGATTTGTACTGGGACGTGCGCCCCAAGCCCGAGTTCGGCACGGTGGAAGTGCGGGTCTGCGACACCCCGCTCACGGTCGACCGGGCCACCGAGCTGGCCGCTTTCGCCCAATGCCTCTCCCGCTATCTGCTCCGTGAGCGGCCGCCGGTGGTGCCGGCGATGCAGGCGCTGGTGGCGCGCTACAACAAATTCCAGGCCTGCCGTTTCGGCTTCGCAGCCGAACTGGCGGACCCGATCCGGCGTCGCACCGAGCCGCTCGGCGAAACGCTGCCGGCGCTCATCGACACGCTCGCAGGCGACGCCGACGCGCTGGGCTGCGGACGCCAGATGGAAAACCTGAAGTTGCTGGCCGAAAGCCGTTATGGCGACGCCGCGTGGTTGCGTGCGACGGCACGGGCGGCCGGCAACCTTCACGACCTGACCCGGGCAGCCGCACAGCGATTCGCCCAGCCATCCTTCTACCGGCCTCACGCTTAGGGTGCTTCCGTGCCGACCCACTTCCTGATTCTTTCGGCCTTGTTCGCTTCGATGCCGGCCCTCGCAGCCGAGTCTTGTACTCAGACGGCCAGCACGCCACCAACGGAATTTGCCCGCCAACCGGTACGCCCCGACAACTGGCTCAGCCCCGGAAACCTCCGCTTCGGCCTGATCCACGCGCCGCGCTTCATCCCCGGCGTGACCGTCGCACCGCCTGCCGGCGCGCCCGCCCGATCGCCTGCCGCGCAGCGCATCGATGTGGATCGTTTGCTGGTATCCGATCCGGCCGACGACACACGTCGATCGCTGCGTTTTCTGCTCGAAAACCGGATCGACGCCGATGGCGTGCTGATTCTCCGGCGCGGCCGGGTGCTTCTCGACTATCGGCGGGCGGGCTTCGATCCTGCCCAGCCCCGTCTGCTCCTCGAAGCGACCCGTCCCGTCCTGGTCGCACTTCTGGCCAAAGCCGCGGCGGAAGGGCGTATCGCCCGGGAGAAGGCGGTCGCCCGCGCGATTCCGGATCTGTCCAACGCCCGAGAGCTCAGCAAATTGTCCCTCCAGCGGCTTCTCGAAGGGCGCACCGGTCTGCAGTGGTCGGACGCCGATATCCGGCAGTGGCAGCAAGAAGCGGGCTGGGCGCCGGGCGGAACGGCTACCGGCGTGCGAGTCTGGCTGGAGCGGCGTCCGTCGTGGCCGCGCACGGCCGACGAAACGGGAGCCGATGTGGCCGGGCCGGAAGGCGCGCTGCTCCTCTGGGCGGCCGAGAAGGCATGGAAGAAATCGGCCCCCGCGCTGCTGTGCGACCTGCAGGGCAGCATCCGGGCCCGGCATCCCGCGTTCTGGGCGACCGACCCGACCGGGACCGCACTCGCAGACGGTCTGGCGCTGAGTCTCGGAGACTTCGCCAATCTGGGGCAGGCGTTTCTGGATGCCCGGAATCGCCCTGGACGACGTGCCCTGGTGCCGGCCTGGTTCGTGGATTCGGTTGCCGGCCCGTCGGGCACGCGCGAACTCGCGCCCGCGGTCGTTCACGAACTCGGCGCGGATACGGGCTGGCAGTACCGTATCGCTCATCCGGGCAATCGCGGCCACCGGATGGCCATTCTTGGCGCATATGGCACGAGCCTCTATGTCGATTTCGATCATGGAACGGTGATTGCAGTTTTTGCCTCCCATGCCGAGCGGCATTCGCCGCTGCTGATGGCGAGCCTGCGCAATCTGTGGGAGGAAACGGCACTGCAGGGAGGAACTGAAAATGGCAAAAGATGAGTGGCAGGTCTGTTCGGGCGCGCCCGGCGGTTTGAATCTGACGATGGACATCGCCCGTACCCACACCTCGCCGGGCACGGCCGCCCGCTTGTTTCGCCGGACGGTGCCGGTGGTTGCGGCAAGCCTGCTGGCGATCGGTTTGGTGCTGTTGTTGAGCGGCTTTTCCCAAGTCCCGGCCGGCACGGCAAGGAGCGACATTCCGACCTCCGAAAACAGAATCGACGTGTGGCAGGAACTGGTCGAAGGCGTCGTCCGGCGTGCCAACGAATTCCAGGTTCAGGCGGAGCTGGGCGATGGCGAATCGAGTGCCAAAATCGCCATCGAAACGCCGCTTGCGTTCGAAAACAACAAGGATCGCCTGAAGCCGGACTATGCCGGATTCCTGCTCGGCATCGCCGCCGTCGTGCAGATGAACCCCGCCACGCGTTTGATCGTCACGGGTTTCGGCAACACTCCGGCGACCAAGTACAACCCGGTTTTGCTTGGAAGACGGGTCCGCGCCGTCCAGGTCTTTTTCGCCGAGAACGGCATTCCCATCGAGCGGATCGAAGCCAAGGTCAAAGAGGCGGACGACTACGACGGACCCAACACGCTGCTGGGCAAGGCTTCGTCGGGGCAGGTGATAACCATTCATTTCATGCGGACTTAAGCCGGCGCAACGCCCGCGTGCCTCCGTCCGGACGCTCGCCGGCTTACGCGCGCTTGTCCCCGAGACCCTTTTCCCGGAAGGTCTGCGGCGGAACACCGGTCCAGGTGCGAAAAGCGCGGCTGAAGCTCTTTTCGTTGCCGAAGCCCACCAGCGCCGAGATCTGCTTGATCGAGCGTGAGCTGCGGTTGAGAAGTTCGATGGCCCGGTCGCGGCGGGCGTCGTCCTTGAGGCGCTGGAGCGACGAACCTTCTTCATGCAGTTGGCGATGCAGGGTCCGCACCGAAACGTGAAGGTGCTCGGCAACGGTCTCGGCCGTCGCCGGACCGCTGGCCGGATCGCGCAGGAAGCGCCGCACCCCTTCGACAAGCAGCCGGTCGCGGCGGTATTGCAGCACCGTGAGGGGCAGGGCGCGCTGCAGCATGGTCTGCAGCGCGGCTTCGTCGCGGCGAATGGGCAGTTCGAGGTAACGGGCATCGAAACTCAAACCGGCGAACTCCGCGTCGAAGCGCACCGGGCCGGGAAACATCAACGAATAGGCGTCGGCGTGAGGCGGGGCGGGAAAAGGGAAGCGGCTCTCGGTGAGCGGAATGCGCGAGTCGATGGCCCAGCAGGCGTAGCCGAGCACGTAACGCAGCAAGGTGACGAGGCAGAATTCCTGCATCTCGCCAAGGGGGCGCCGGGGCGCGACGGTGAGCGTCGCGGCGGTTTTGGCAACATCGAGCGCAAGGCCGATGTCGTCGGTGAGCAGGCGGTGGTGGCGGCACCAGCGTTTGAGCGCAACCCCGAGGTTGGGCGCCCCGAGCGAGGCGCGGCACAGCATGCCGTAACTGCCCCACGGCAGGCGGCGCGAGAACCAGCCCAGCGCCTCGTCGTCGAGTTCCTGCATGGCGTGGCCGGAGATGATCTCCATCTGCGCCGCGGTGACCCGGGCGTCGGGCTGCTCGAGCAGGGCGGCGTCGATGCCGGCACGGGCCAACGCTCCGGCCGGCGCCACGCCATAGCGCCGGTAGGCGAGGACGATCGCCCGGATGAAGGCGATGGGGGTCGCGGCGCGTCCGGGGCGAAGGGCTGGGAACGCAAGTTTCGAAGTCGGGCTCATCGTCTTTCAATCTTAACTTCAGTGGCACGATTTGCAACCACGATGGCGCCTCGGGCACGACCGAAACGCTTACGCTGCTGGCACTCGAACGGACGGCATCCCGGCCCGGCCAAGCACAAAAACGGAGGAGACAAACCCATGAACATCCCCAGCCTCGACTTTCACCTCGGCGAAACCATCGAAGCCCTGCGCGACACCGTGCAGGCCTTCGCGGCGAAGGAAATCGTGCCCCGCGCGGCAGCGGTGGACCGGGACAACCTCTTCCCGGCCGACCTGTGGAAGAAGCTCGGCGATCTGGGCCTCCACGGCATGACTGCGCCCGAAGAATACGGCGGCAGCAACATGGGCTATCTGGCCCACATCATCGCGCTCGAGGAAGTCTCCCGTGCCTCGGCCTCGGTGGGCCTTTCTTACGGCGCCCACTCCAATCTGTGCATCAACCAGATCCGCCGCAACGGCACCGA
>CALMXT010000122.1 GCA_937871125.1 uncultured Zoogloea sp.
CTGCGTTGGGAAAAGGACACCGTCGCGGTGTGGGACAACCGCGCCACCGTCCATTACGGAGTGAGCGATTACGGCGACCAGCACCGCTTGTTGCACCGGGTCACCTTCGGCGAAGACCGGGCCTTCTGAGGCTTTCCACCGACTTCAATCAGGAGAATACCCATGTCCAAGATTCATTCCATTGCCGCGCGCCTGCGTCAGAGCCTCCGGCACATCGTAAAGGGCGCGGCGGCGGCCGGTCTGGCGAGCCTCGTCGCAGGCATCGCGGCAACGCCGGCGCTGGCGCAAGTGGCCGCTCCGGACGCGCCGAAGGAGCTGCGCATCGGCTATCAGAAGTACGGCACCCTGGTCATCCTCAAGGCCCGCGGCACGCTCGAGAAGCGGCTGGCGGAAAAGGGGATCGGCGTCAAATGGACCGAATTTCCGTTCGGGCCGCCGCTGCTTGAAGCGATCAACGTCGGCAGCCTGGATGTGGGCACCGTTGGCGAGGCGCCGCCGATCTTCGCCCAGGCGGCCGGGGCCGATCTGGTCTATGTGGGTAACGAGCCGCCGGCGCCGACCGCCGAAGCGCTGGTCGTACCCAAGGATTCGCCGATCAAGAGCGTGGCCGAACTGAAAGGCCGCAAGATCGCCGTCGCCAAGGGCTCGAACGCCAACTACCTGTTGATCAAGCTCATCGAAAAGGCCGGGCTGAAGTTCAGCGACGTGTCGGTGGTCTATCTGGCGCCGGCCGACGCCCGCGCCGCCTTTGAAAGCGGCCGGGTCGACGCCTGGTCGATCTGGGACCCGTTCCTGGCCGCCGCCGAAAAGCAGCTGGGCGCACGCGTGCTGGCCGACGGGCGGGGCGCGGTCGCCAACCACCAGTTCTATCTGGCGGCCCGCGGCTTTGCCGAAAAGCACCCGGAGATCGTGCATATCCTGCTCGATGAAATTGCCAAGATCGACCAGTGGGGCAAGCAGAACCCGAAGGAAGTGGCCCGATTCATCGCGCCGCTGATCGGCATCGAGCTGCCGGTGGTCGAGCTGGCCGCCCAGCGCCTGACTTACGGGGTGAAGCCGGTGACCGACGATGTGCTCGCCCAGCAGCAGAAGGTGGCCGATGCCTTCGTCGAGCTGAAGCTGGTGCCCAGGCCGGTCCGCGTGGCCGACGCGGCCTGGAAGAGCAGCCGGAAGTAATTCCCGCTGCGCCTGCCGTCTGCGATCCGGGCCCGCCATGTGCGGGCCCGGATCGTTTCCCGAGTGCCAGCTATGCATTGCAGAAATGCTTTGTTTGCAGTGCAGCAGGCTGTCGCTAAGCTTCATGGGACGGACGTATCACAACAAGATCAAGCCTCGCGGCACGGCTACAGGTTTCAGGCCGGCGTTGCCGGGCGCGTCCATTCACGAAGAGAGAACACCGATGAGCGAATCCAATACCGCACGCGTGCTGACGCTGCCCAATGCCGAGCAGGCCGCCTTGACGATCCGTGCCAAGGCGCTGATTTTCCACGACCCCAAGTCGCTGACCCTGCTGAGCCACGTGGAGCGCATTGCGCCCAGCGAAGCCAATGTCCTGATCATCGGCGAGACCGGCACCGGCAAGGAGTTGATCGCCCGTCATATCCACGCCCAGAGCGGCCGCAAGGGGCCGTTTGTGGCGGTCAATTGCGGCGCCTTCAGCGAAAATCTGGTGGAAGCCGAACTCTTCGGCCATGAGGCCGGCGCCTTCACCGGCGCTCAGCAGGCCCGCGCCGGATGGTTCGAAGCGGCCAACGGCGGCACCCTGTTCCTCGACGAGGTCGGCGATCTGCCGCTGGCCATCCAGGTCAAGCTGCTGCGGGTGCTGCAGGAGCGGCAGGTGGTGCGACTCGGATCGCGCAAACCGGTGCCCGTCGACGTGCGGCTTGTGGCGGCGACCAACGTCGATCTCGAGAAGGCGGTGCAGGCCGGTCATTTCCGTCTCGATCTCTATTACCGGCTCAACGTGGCGCCGGTGTTCCTGCCGCCCCTGCGCGAGCGGGAGGGCGACATCCTGCCGCTGGTGGATTATTTCATCGAGTATTACCGCCACCGGCTCGATCTGCATTCGCCGTGCGTCACCCGCGAGGCCGCGACGATCCTGCGTCAGTACCACTGGCCCGGCAACATCCGGGAGCTGGAGAACGTGGTTCATTTTGCGCTGATCATCAGCCAGGACGGGCTCATCACCCCGGCCGACCTGCGTCTGCCGGGCCAAGTGGCGCCGCGGGCCGGCACCGGCGGCGCGGCGGTGTCCGACGAGGAGGGCGATTCGCTGGCCGCCATCGCGCTGCATCTGTGCCGCCTGCTCGAACGCGGCGAGCCCGATCTTTACGAAACCATCGAGCGGCTGGTGTTCACCACGGCTTTCGAATATTGCCGCGACAACCAGGTGCGCACCGCGCGGGAACTGGGCATCTCGCGCAATATCCTGCGCACCCAGCTCAAGCGTTTCGGGCTGATCGGCGACGCCGTCGAGGCCGGGGGCTGAAGCGCCGTCATTTCAGCGCCGAGATCGCGCCCATCCGGATCAGCCGGGCCCGGATCACGTTGCGGCTGATCCCCAGCAGGCGGGCGGCCTGCACCTGATTGCCGTCGCAGAATTCGAAGGCGGCGCGCATCACGGTGTTTTCGATGTACTCGAAGAGCTGGCTCCGGTTGCCCTCGAACAGCTTCTGCAGCGCCGCCTCCAGCCCGTCCGTTACGGCGTCTGCGCCGGCCGGCTCGGCCTTCGGTGCCGCCGCTCCGGGCAGGCGCAGGTCGTCCACCCGCAGGACGTTCTCGCGGCATACCAGCAAGGCGTGGTGGATGACGTTTTCGAGTTCGCGGACGTTGCCCGGCCAGGGGTGGCTCAGCAGCGCGTCCTCGACCGCGGGCGCAATGGCGATGTCCCCGTAGCGCAGACGGCGGCGGTATTCATCCACGAAGTGGCGGGCGAGGGGCAGGATGTCGCCGGGGCGCTCGCGCAGCGCCGGCAGTTCGAGCGCGGCGACCCGCAGACGGTAATACAGGTCTTCGCGAAACTGCCCGGCCGCGACGGCGTCTTCGAGGCGCACATTGGTTGCGGCGATCACCCGCACGTCGATGGCCACCGGCTGGCGGGCGCCGAGCCGGGTGACTTCCCGCTCCTGCAGCACCCGCAGCAGCTTGACCTGGATCGAGGGCGGCAGCTCGCCGATTTCGTCGAGGAACAGGGTGCCGCCGTTGGCCGCTTCGAACCAGCCCGCCTTGGCCGAAAAGGCGCCGGTGAAGGCGCCCTTTTCATGGCCGAAGAGTTCGGCTTCCACCAGCGTTGGCGCGAACGCGCCGCAATTGACCGCGACGAAGGCGCCCGCGCTGCGCCGGCTTTCCGCGTGGAGCCGGCGTGCCACGACTTCCTTGCCGGTTCCGGTTTCCCCCATGACCAGCACGCTGGCCTCGCTGGGGGCGATCTGGCGGATGCGCGCCAGCAGGGCGACGGAGCGCGGGTCGGTGAACAGCGGGGCGCCGGCCAGCGTCGGCGCGGCGGGGGTGGGGGGCAGCGCGGCGCTCACGAATAGAAGCTCGGCACGGGGGCGCTGCCGTTCAGTGCCCATTCGCCCAGTTCGCGCACCTTGTAATCGACCGGGTCGTGAAGGCTCTGGGTGCGCAGGTTGCGCCAGTAGCGGTCGAGGGCCAGGCCGGCGTGGGTGGCGCGGGCGCCGGCCACTTCGAACATGCGGGTGCAGATGTCGAGCCCGACCCGGGTGGCGGCAACCCGGGCCGCGGCGCTGGCCACGGCCACCTCGCCGCGCTCCGCGGCGGTCAGCGTGCCACCCTTGGCCCAGGCCGCGTCGAGCTTGTCGGCGGCGCGGGCGGCCAGGGCGCGCACCCCTTCGAGGCCGACCCAGAATTCCCCGTAGCGTTCGAGGATGTACGGGTCCCGGTCGGTGCGCGCCACGCCGGCCCGATGCCAGGGACGGGCTTCGTGCAGGGTGTAGTGACGCGCTTCGGCGAAGGCGCCCTCGGCGATGCCCAGATAGACGTGGGTCAGGCTCAACTGGGCGATCAGCGGACGCAGGCAGGAGAAGGGCGTCGAAAGCGGGCCGGGATCGTCGAGGATTTCGTGCTGCTCCACGCGCAGCTTCTCGAAGGCCACGCTGCCGCTGTCGGTCTGACGCTGGCCGATGTTGTCCCAGTCCGGGATCACGCGGATGCCCTTGCGCGCGCTGGGCACCGCCGCCACCAGGATGCCCGGCCGGCCCGGCTGCACGGCCGAGACGATGAGCATCTCCGAATCGGGGGCGCCCGAGCAGAAGCTCTTCATGCCGCTGAACTCATGCCAGCCGCCGTGGGAGGTGCACAGCGTGCGCTCGTCCAGCGGGTTGAGGGCGTTGCCCCAGAACCATTGCCCGCGGGCGGTCTTTTCGAACCAGGGCTCCCACTGGGCCGGGCGGGAAAACAGCCGGACGGTGGCGAGCATCAGGTGCTGGAAGGCAAAGACATGGGCGATGGAACTGTCGGCGGCGGCGAACACCCGCACGATGTCGAGGGTTTCGCGCCAGTTGGCGCCCAGCCCGCCGTAGGCCGCGGGAACGATCAGCCCGAGCAGGCCGCTACGCCGCAAGGCATCCCGTTCGGCCTTCGGCGTGCCGCCGCGGAGGTCGCGTTCGGCGGCACTGGCCGCGAAGCCGGCGGCCAGCCGGGTGGCGGTTTCCAGCGGCGTGGACGGTGCGGCATCGGCTGCGCTGGGGCGGGGGGATTCGACGGCGATCAAGGGAAGGCGCTCCGCAAAGAGCCTGCGTCCGGGTGCGCAGGGTCGGCCTTGCTCAGCAGACTTCATGCCAGCCTGCGGAGCCCGCAGCACTGCGCCGGGCGGCGGCCCGTGAGCGGCGGATGCTGCTGGCTGGGCAGCAGCCCGGTCAGCAGCCCTGCTGCTCAGCCAGCAGCAAAGGAGCGTCGGTGGGCCGGCCTGGTCGCTGCGCCCGGGGCTGCGTCGCCGCCCACGACTGGCCGGGCGGGCAGGGTGGCGAAACTGGCATGGCGGCTGCTTATGTCCCTGCCTGATTCGGCAATCCGCCCACGCTACTGGAGTATCGCGATGCACGTTTTCTGGTTCCTGCCCACCCACGGCGACAGCCGCTATCTGGGCACCCGTCATGGCGGCCGCGCCGTGACCCACAACTATCTCAAGCAGGTCGCCCAGGCCGCCGACGAGCTGGGCTTCGAAGGCGTGCTGATTCCCACCGGCCGTTCCTGCGAAGATGCCTGGGTCGTCGCCTCGTCGCTGGCGCCGCTCACCGAAAGGCTCAAGTTTCTGGTCGCGATCCGCCCCGGCATCGTTTCGCCGACGGTGGGCGCGCGCATGGCCGCCACCCTGGACCGCATTTCCAACGGCCGTCTGCTGATCAACGTGGTCACCGGCGGCGATCCGGACGAGCAGCGCGGCGACGGCATCCACCTGAGCCACGCCGAACGCTACGAGGCGGCCGACGAATTCCTGCAGATCTGGCGCAGCGTGCTGCAGGGCGAGTCGGTCACTTTCGAAGGCAAGCACCTGCAGGTGGACAAGGCCCGGGCGCTCTACCCGCCGGTGCAGAAGCCCTATCCGCCACTGTTCTTCGGCGGATCGTCGCCCGAAGCCCACGAACTGGCCGCCGAGCAGGTGGACGTCTACCTGACCTGGGGCGAGCCCCTCGACGCCGTCGCCGCCAAGCTCGACGACCTGCGGGCCAAGGCCGCCGTGCATGGGCGGACGCTCAAGTTCGGCATCCGCCTGCATGTGATCGTGCGCGAAACCGACGCCGAAGCCTGGCGGGCGGCCGACGAGCTGATTTCCCATCTCGACGACGCCACCATCGCCGCCGCCCAGCAGTCCTTTGCCCGTTACGACTCCGAAGGCCAGCGCCGGATGGCCGCGCTGCACGGCGGGCGGCGCGACCGGCTCGAAGTGGCGCCCAACCTGTGGGCCGGCGTCGGCCTGGTGCGCAGCGGCTGCGGCACGGCCCTGGTGGGCGATCCGCAAACGGTGGCCGCGCGCATCGGGGAATACGCCGCGCTGGGCATCGAGTACTTCATTTTGTCCGGCTATCCGCATCTGGAAGAGTCCTACCGGGTGGCCGAACTGCTGTTTCCGCACCTGCCCCTCGCCCCGCGTGCCGACGGCCCCGCCGCCAACCTGGACGGCCCGGTGGGCGAAGTCATCGCCAACGACATCGTGCCGTCGAAGCCGGCGGTGCCGGTTTGAAACCCGAGGAATACGCCATGAGCCTGACCATCAACGATACCGCCGCCCATCCGTCCGCCACGGCGACGCCCACCGTCATCGCGGCGGCCCTCGCCGAGCGTTTTGCCCACACCGCGGCGGCCCGCGACCTCGCCGGCGGCACCCCGAAGGCGGAGCGCGATCTGCTGCGTGCCAGCGGCCTGCTGCGCCTCTCCATCCCGAAGGAATACGGCGGGTTGGGCGCGAGCTGGGCGGAAACCCTGGCGGTGGTGCGCCAGCTCACCCGGGCCGATAGCTCGGTGGGGCACGTCTTCGCCTTTCATCACCTGCAACTGGCCACCGTGCGCCTGTTCGGCCAGCCGGCCCAGTGGGAGCCCTGGCTGACCGAGACCGCCCGCCATAATTGGTTCTGGGGCAATGCCCTCAACCCCCTCGACAAGCGCACGCTGGCCCGCCGGGTCGATGGCGGACGCGAGTTCTCGGGCAACAAGAGCTTCTGCTCCGGCGCGCTCGATTCGGACATGCTGCTGGTGTCCGCGCTCGAAGACAGCGCCGACGGCAAGCTGATCATCGCCGCGGTGCCGACCCAGCGCGCTGGCATCCGCCTGTTCGAAGACTGGGACAACATGGGCCAGCGCCAGACCGACAGCGGCAGCGCGGTTTTCGAGCGGGTGGCGGTGGCCGAGGACGAGATCCTGGCCGATCCCGGCCCGTTGTCCTCGCCGCGGGCCTGCCTGCGGCCGCTGCTCGCGCAGCTGGTGTTCGTCAACGTTTACCTGGGCATTGCCGAGGGCGCCTTCGCCGAGGCGCGCAATTACACCCGCACCCAGGCCCGGCTGTGGCCGGCGTCGCCGGCCGGCGAGGTGACCGAGGACTTGTACGTGCTGCGCCATTACGGCGAGTTCTGGGTGGCGCTGGAAGGCGCGCGCAAGCTTGCCGACCATGCCGCCCGCCTGTTCGACGCGGCCTGGAACGAAGGCGCCGGCCTCACCGAAGCCGGTCGCGGCGACGTGGCGGTTGCCGTGGCCACCGCCAAGATGGCCGCCACCCGCGCCGGTCTGGACCTCACCAGCCGCATGTTCGAAGTCACCGGCGCCCGCTCCACCACCGCCGCGCTGCGCCTCGACCGCTATTGGCGCAACCTGCGCGTGCACACCCTGCACGATCCGGCCGACTACAAATTGCGCGAACTCGGCGACTGGGCCCTCAACGGCCATCATCCGAAGCCGTCCTTTTATTCCTGAGCGTCGCCCCTTTTGCCGCGCCGGTCGCGGCGGGGCAATTCCTATTCATGCCTGAAATGGCCGTCCGTATTCAAGCGGACGGCCATTTTCAATTCAGATTCTGCCGAAATAAAAGCAGCCCAATTGCCGTGCTGCTCCGAAGGCAGGCGCCGCGCATTGCTGTTTGCAGTGCACCAATCGAAATCCGCAATTTTCTTCAGGCTCTTGTTTTGTATTGATTTTATTGGGTGGCACGGCTCCTGCTATTTCATCTTCGAAGCGTGGTTTTCACTTTTCGAAAAGACGCAGCAGAGAGACGAAGCCCTTGGGCTTCCAATTCAAAAAAACAGGGTAAAAGAAATGAAGAAAAGATTGCTTGCTCCGGCCCTCGCCAGCCTGATCGCTGCGCCGGCATTCGCCCAGTCGGACGTTTCCATTTTCGGTACGGTGGATATGGGCTATCGCTGGAGCGGGAACAACATCGATTCCACGGTCTCCAGCCGTTCGCGCATCGACTCCGGCACCAGCGTTCCGAGCCGCATCGGCTTTCGCGGTTCGGAAAGCCTCGGCAATGGGCTGACCGCCAGCTTCATTCTCGAAGCCGCCATCAATACGGCCGGCGGCGAACTGCTCGGCGGCGGAGGCTTCAGCCGTCAGGCCTTTGTGAGCCTCGGCGGCCGCTTCGGGGCGCTCGCCCTCGGCCGTCAATACACGCCGGGCTATCTGCTGACCTCCGAAATCGATCCTTTCGCCAGCGTGACGGTGGGGCAATACAACAACGTCTATCTGACCGAATACCGCTGGAACAACCAGATCGGCTATGTCTCGCCGAACTGGGGCGGTTTTTCGGTCGCGGCCGGTTACACGCTCAACGGCTACGGCCAGGAATCGCCGGGCAATCGCGGCCTTGGCGCCGCCGGCGACGTGCACGCCCTGTCGGTGGTGCCGCAATACCGCAACGGCCCGCTGCTGGTCGGCCTGCATCTGCAGGAGCTGCGCGCCAAGTCCACCGGCAAGGAGGCCGACGGCAGCAGCGTTCCGGTGTCCTACGACGGCAAGAAGGTGCGCGTGTTCGACTTCGGCGGCACCTATGACCTGGGGCCGGTCAAGCTCGCCGCGAGCTACGGCGTGCGCCGTGCCGACGTGGCCGACTTCAGCGCCGATACCGGGACCATCGCCGGCAAGGACAGCCGCCAGTGGCTGGTCGGCGCGACGGCCCCGGTGGGGGCGGCAGGCAAGCTGCTGGCCTCGTATGTGCGACGCAGCACCGAAGTGGTCGCGGGCGGCGCCGACGCGCGGGCCGGGCAGTGGGCGCTGGGCTACGAACACGCCCTTTCCAAGCGCACCAGCCTGTACGGCACCTATGCGTCCATCAACAACAACCGCAGCGCCCGGGACCACGCGCTCTCCAGCTCGGTGGGCGCCGGCTACAACACCGGCGACGGCTACCAGAACAGCTTCGCCACCGGCATCCGCCATTCGTTCTGATCCCTTCAGCTTGCAGGCCGCAGGGCCGAACGGGCCTGTCC
>CALMXT010000123.1 GCA_937871125.1 uncultured Zoogloea sp.
CATCATCAACGGCACCACCAACTTCATCCTGTCCGAAATGCGCGACAAGGGCCTGTCCTTCGCCGACGTCCTGGCCGAAGCACAACGTCTGGGCTACGCCGAAGCCGATCCGACCTTCGACATCGAAGGCGTCGATGCCGCCCACAAGGCCACCCTGATGGCCTCCATCGCTTTCGGCGTGCCGATCCAGTTCGACAAGGCCTACGTCGAAGGCATCAGCAAGCTCGACGGCGTAGACATCAAATACGCCGAACAGCTCGGCTACCGCATCAAGCTGCTGGGCATCGCCCGCCGCCGTCCGCAAGGCATCGAGCTGCGCGTGCACCCGACCCTGATCCCCACCAAGCGTCTCATCGCCAACGTCGAAGGCGCCATGAACGCTGTGCTGGTGCAGGGCGACGCCGTCGGCGCCACCCTCTACTACGGCAAGGGCGCCGGCGCCGAGCCGACCGCCAGCGCCGTGATCGCCGATCTGGTGGATGTCACCCGCCTGCACACCTCCGACCCGGAGCACCGCGTGCCGCATCTGGCTTTCCAGCCCGACCAGATCGCCGAACTGCCGATGCTGCCGATCGACGAAGTCGAAACCAGCTACTACCTGCGCCTGCGCGTGCAGGACAAGCCGGGCGTGCTCGCCGACGTCACCCGCATCCTGGCCGACCAGTCGATCTCCATCGACGCCATGCTCCAGCGCGAGCCGGAAGAGGGCGAGTCGCAAACCGACATCATCATCCTCACCCACCTCACCATCGAGAAGAACATGAACGCCGCCATCGCCAAGGTCGAAAGCCTCGATTCGGTGACCGGCAAGGTGACCCGCCTGCGCCTCGAGAACCTCTAATCAGTAAGTTCGCGCTGGGGCGGTTTCGACCCGGCGCCTGAAGGAGTCGGTATGGCACTCTCGCCGCACACCAGGGTGGAGTTGAAGACCCTTTACAACGCCTTGGCCGATCGGGTTCTGGAGCCGCACGACCCGGTCTATGTGGAAGAACTGAATGCCAAAGCCGGCTTCGGCGGCGATCCGGTGGAGGAGCTCGCCACCGAGATCGACTGGCAGGAAGGGGGCGGAGTCTGCCTATTTACCGGTCAGCGTGGAACCGGAAAAAGTACTGAACTCAAACGGTTGCAGGCGCGTCTTGGCGAATTGGGGATCGTCGCCTTTTACGCCGATCTTTCCGAATATGTTCTTCTTACCAAGGAAATCGAAATAAGCGATTTCCTTGTTTCCGTGGCCGGAGCCATGTCCGAGCAGATCCAGGCTCGCTACGGCGCCAGTCCTGGAAATCGCACTTACTGGGATCGTTTCAGGGATTTCCTGACCCAGGATGTCAGCATCACCGAGATCAAGATCGGATCTCCCGGCTTCGATGTAAAGGCCGCCCTCAAAAGCGATCCCGAGTTCAAGCGGCTCGTTCAGGAAAAATCCCGTGGCTATGTGGCGCAGATTGTCGCCAGCACGCACGCTTTCATTGCTGAAGCCGTGCAGTGGGTGCGCGATAAAGAGGGCGATCCGGACAGGAAAGTCGTGCTCATTATCGATTCCGTTGAGCGCATAAGGGGGGTCGGCAACGAAGCAATGGGTGTGTACGAGAGTGTCCGCAACCTGTTCTTTTCCCATGCAGACAGTCTGCGCATTCCGATGCTCCATGTTGTGTATACCGTTCCGCCCTATCTGGCAATTCTCGCGGCGGGAGCCGGTTCATTGCTGGGCGGAGCGGTCACCCGGCGCCTGGTGAGCACCCACATTTTCAAGGATCGAAGCCGCGAGCCCGACGCGGTCGGGCTTGAAATCTTGCATAAGGTGGTCGCAACCCGGTTTGGCCACTGGCACAAGGTTTTCAGTATCGAGGCAATCGACGAACTGGCAATCAGCTCCGGGGGCGACCTTCGCGAGTTTTTCCGTCTGATTCGCCTGTGCTTGCCGTCAGTCAGGGACGACGCACAACTGCCCCTCGATAAGTCCGCTGTCGCTACGGCCCAGAATACGGCCCGCAACGAGATGCTGCCCATTCCTGCCGATCATCTGGATTGGCTCAAGCGCATTTCGGAAAGCCACCAAACCTGTCTCGCCAAAGATTCCGACCTCCCCGTGTTGGCGCATTTCCTCGATAACCGGCTCGTACTCAATTATCGCAACGGAAGCGACTGGTACGACATCCACCCGCTTCTGCGCCCGGTGGTCGATGCCCATGGTCCAGCAACCTCCTGAGGGCGGTTTCGAGGACTCCGCCGTTCGCCTTTTGCGGCATCTGGAATGGCAGAACGGTTTTTCCATTGTCTTTCTGTTTGTCGATGACGGTCAGGCCGAACGTTTACGTTTGTGGCTCAATCAGCGCCTGGATTTTGCGGGTCGGCCGATCCATCGGGTGATCCCCGTCGAGTTTCCTGGCGAACCCGGCGTTTTGGTCGAGCGCTTGCTTACGCTGCCGCACAGCCTGCCTGTCGATGTGCCAGTCTGGATAGAAGCCTTCCAGCATTCTTCAGACGTGGCATGGAACGATGCCCGCCGGGTTTTTCTCGCGCGCCTCAATGAGCGTCGATTTCTGTTGGAGCGGGATTTCGGTCATGCCTTGGTCGTTTTGTTGCCTCGTAGTTTCCGGCAGGAGGCACGCAATATCGCTCCGGATATCTGGCATGTTCGGGCCTTCAGCGATGAACTGGCAGCACCGCAACTGCCCGACGCTCCAGCATTAGAGGAGCGAGAACGTGGGGGCAGGCCCGCCGTGCTTTCGCGCTTGCCGGAGCAAGCCGTCCGGGCCGAGCGAGAATGGGAGAAAGTCCGCCACCATGCCCCCGAGCGGATCAACCTGGCGCTGGGATGGTCCGCGGTGGATGCCCTGTGCGCTGCGAGCGCCTTGCACGATGCAGCGACGGCAGCGGCGGCAGTGCTTGCCGCTGCACGTGCGCGGTTAGCCAATGCTCCCGACGAGTCCGGGCGCCTGCGGGACCTGTCGGTGTCGCTTAACAAGGTGGGGCAGGTGGCGTGGGCGCGGG
>CALMXT010000124.1 GCA_937871125.1 uncultured Zoogloea sp.
AGCGCGAGGTTTATGTGTTCCTGCTGAAGGATTTCCAGGGCTACTGAACGAGCATGGGCCGCCGGGCGCACCATCCGACGATTCACGTCGCGCCATTACGCCCGCCATCGGCCAGTGCGCCGGGCACACTTGAACGCACCCCGATGCCGGGCGGCGCGACGAAACTCGGACGCTCGCGTCCCGGTCACGTCCGCAAGGCCTTTCCGACCCGCACCTCAAATAGGGGGCCACGCCAGGCCCAAGGACAGGTGGGCGACGCCGTTGTCTTAAACACAAGATTCGACATTCCCGATGTTCATCCTCAAAAATCTCCTATCCGCGCTGATCCTGCCGCCTTTCGGCCCCCTTCTTCTCATCGGCCTCGGTCTGCTGGTGATGAAACACCGTCCTCGCAGCGGGAAACTGCTGGCCTGGAGCGGTCTGATCCTGGCCGGTCTGCTGGTCAGTCCGGGTTCGGTGGGCTGGCTTCTCGACGACTTGGAGAATGCTCCTGTCGTGCAGCCGGCCAAGCTGAAGAACGCCGACGCAATCGTCATCCTCAGTGGCGGGGCCCGCAAATATGCACCGGAATTCGGCGGGCAGACGGTCAACCGGCTGACCCTTGAACGGCTCCGTTACGGTGCCCGTCTGGCCCACCAGTCGGGCCTGCCGGTACTGGTGACGGGCGGCGCGCCATCCGGCAGCCGGCCCGAAGGAGAACTCATGAAAACGGTGCTCGAGGAAGACTTCAGGGTGCCGGTAAAGTGGGTCGAGTCGCGCTCGCTGGACACTCGGGAAAATGCCGGATTTTCAGCTGAAATCCTCCTCCCGGCCGGCGTCCGGCGCATTGTGCTGGTGACGCATGCGGCCCATATGCGGCGCTCGGTCGAGGCGTTCGAGCACGCCGGACTCGAAGTGATCCCGGCTCCGACGGCGTTCTTTGGCGGTCGCGGCCCGCGCGACGACGCATTGCCGGGCCTGCCCGGGATGAACGCCGCCTTCGCGGGCAGCTATGCCGCCCACGAATGGCTGGGTCTTCTGGCGTATCGCCTCAGCCGTTGAACCGGGCCTTGCGCTTTTCGAAGAAGGCATTGACGCCTTCATCGAAATCCGGCCGCGCCGCACAGCGGGCGAAAGCCTCCGCCTCAAGTTGGAGTTGAACGTCGAGGGATTGGTCGGGCGACTGGCCGAGGAGGCGCTTCATCTCCGCGTAGGTGTCCCGCGGGCCGCGCAGGAAGCGACCGACCAGTTTGGCCAGCGCATCGTCCAACTCGGCCAGGGGCACGACCTTGTTGACGATCCCCAGGCGCAGTGCCTCGGCGGCGTCAAATCGATCCGCCAGCAGCAGCAACTCGAAGGCCTTGCTGCGGCCGACGATGCGCGGCAGGAACCACGACACGCCGCCGTCGCCCGACAGCGCGATGCTGGAATAAGCCGTTGTGAAGTAGGCCGTGTCGGCCGCCACGACCATGTCGCAGCCCATCGCCAGCGATAGACCGAAACCGGCACATGCGCCGTGCACGCGGGCGATCACCGGCACCCGCAGGGCAGCAAAGGCCTCCACGCTGCGGTTGATGTGCTGCTCGATGGTGGCCCGAAAAGTGGCGATGCGGCTTTCCGGCGAGAGGTGCAGCTGACCGGCAAAATCCTTCAGATCGCCGCCGGCCATGAAATGATTGCCCGCACCGGTCACCACGACCACCCGCAGATCGTCCCGTCGGGAGAGTTGCGCGGTGGCCTCCGAGAGGGCTTCCATCATCTCGAAGGAGAGCGCGTTGAGCGCCTCCGGGCGATTGAGGGTCAGGGTCGCAACGCCGTCGACCACGTCAAGCAGAACGGGGGAAGTCATGAAACGCTATCCTTTCGGGTGGGAGCAAGTCCGCCATTTGACCGCGAAAAACGGGCGACGGGAAGCGTTTCCCCCCGCCCGACCGCAACCGGGCTCAACCGGCCGAATAGCGCTCCCGCATCTGGCGTTTGTTGATTTTGCCGACACTGGTTTTTTCCAGGCTATCGGCAAAGCGCACATGCTCGGGCACCGCAAAGCGGGATATCCGCCCCGCCTCGGCGAAGCCACGCAGATGGGCAATGATCTCCGCCTCGCCCACGCCTTCCGACCCCGGCCGCAACACGACGACCGGCAGCGGCCGCTCGCCCCAGCGTGCGTCGGCCAAGCCGAGCACCGCCACCTCGGCCACCGCCGGGTGCTGCGAAATGAGGGTTTCGATCTCGAGGGACGAAATCCACTCGCCGCCCGACTTGATCACGTCCTTGATGCGGTCGGTAATCTGCAGCGAGCCGCTTGGGCCGATCCGCCCGATGTCCTGGGTGTGCAGCCAGCCGCCATGCCATAAATCGCGGCTGGCTTCGGGATTGTTGAGGTAGCCCTGGGTCAGCCACGGCGCGCGCACCACGACTTCTCCCTGGGCTTCGTCGTCATGGGGCAGGTCGTTCAGGTTGCCGTCGACGATGCGCAGATTCACCAGCGGAATCGGCAGACCGGTTCGGCAGCGCAGCGGCACGGTCTGCTCGGGCGGAAGGTCCAGCTCCTCGGGCTTGAGTTGGGCGAGGGTCAGGATCGGGCAGGTCTCGGACATGCCGTAGCCGGTGAACACGTCCATCCCGCGGGCCACCGCCTGGGCGGCGAGGCCGGCGGTAAAGGCCGAACCGCCGATCACCATCTTCCAGCCCGCGAGGTCCGTCGTCTTGGCCGCCGGCGCCGCCAGCAGCATCTGGAGAATGGTCGGCACGCAGTGGGAAAAGGTCACGCCCTCCTTCGCACGCAGGGCCAGCAGCACGTCCGGGACATAGCGACCGGGGTAGACCTGCTTTACGCCGAGCAGCGTGGCCACGTAAGGCAGCCCCCAGGCGTGGACGTGGAACATCGGGGTGATCGGCATGTACACGTCGCCCCGGTGGAGGCGCTGAACCGTCGGTGCCGACGCCGCCCCGCCGAGGGTCGCGAGAGTATGGAGCACGAGCTGGCGATGGCTGAAGAAGACGCCCTTCGGCAGCCCGGTCGTGCCGGTTGTATAGAAGGTGGTGGCGCGCGTGTTTTCGTCGAAATCCGGAAACTGGCAGGCCGGATCGCCGCTCTGCAGCAACGCTTCGTATTCGCCCACGGCGCCCGCCGCAGCCGGATCGCAGGCTTCGTCCGAGAGCAGCACGACGCGTTTGAGCTTGGGCAGATGGGCGCGGATGGCGTCGAGGATGGGCAGGAATTCGGTGTTGATCAGCAGCGTCTCGGCGCCGCAGTGATCGATGGTGTAGGCGATCTGCTCGGGCGACAGGCGCACGTTCACCGTCATCAGCACCGCGCCGAGCATCGGAACGGCGAAATAGCTTTCGAGATAACGGTGGCTGTCCCAATCGGCTACCGCAACGGTGTCGCCGAAGCCGACGCCAAGCCGCTTGAGCACGCTGCCGAGGCGGCCGACGCGCCCGGCGAACTCCCGGTAGCTATGGCGGCAAACGTCCCGATAGACGATTTCCTGGTCGGGTGCGTGGACCAGCGGGGTGTGCAGCAGTTGTTTGATCAACAGCGGGTAGGCGTAGGGTTGATCGAGGGATGCGGATTCCATGATGTCTTCCTCCGGATATTTTTATCGAATCGATTGCATTTGAAACGGCCCCGTCTGCCCGACACGCTTGTGTCGGAACAGACGGGGCCGGAAGTGCGGCAGATCGTCTGAAGCGATCAGACCTTCTCGAACACGCCCGCCGCCCCCATGCCGGTGCCGATGCACATGGAGATCATTCCGTAGCGGGCCTTGCCGCGCTGCATGGCGCTCATCAGGGTGGCCGCGCGGATCACGCCGGTGGCGCCGAGCGGGTGGCCGAGGGCGATGGCGCCGCCCTGCGGGTTGATCTTGGCCGGGTCGAGCTTGAGCTGCTTGGCGACCGCCAGCGCCTGGGCCGCAAAAGCTTCGTTGAGCTCGATCCAGTCCAGATCGTCCTGACCGATGCCGGCGGCCTTAAGGGCGCGGGGGATCGCCTCGATGGGGCCGATACCCATGATTTCCGGCGGCACACCTGCCACGGAATAGCTGCGGAAGCGGGCGATCGGCGTGACCCCGTAGCGCCTCACGGCGGCTTCGGACATCAGCAACACGGCGCCCGCGCCATCCGACATCTGGGAGCTGTTGCCGGCGGTCACCGATCCCCGCGCCGCGAACACCGGCTTGAGCTTGCCGAGCTTTTCAACCGACGCATCGGCCCGCGGGCCTTCGTCGGTGTCGCACAGACGCTCGACCACGCGGACCTGACCGCCTTCGCCCGGCAGATAGGTTTGCACCGAGTAAGGGGAGATTTCGTCCCGGAAGGCGCCGGCGGCAATCGCCGCGGCGGCGCGCTGGTTGGACTGCACCGCGAAGGCGTCCTGCTCCTCGCGGCCGATCTGCCACTGCTGAGCCACCTTCTCGGCGGTGAGACCCATGCCGAAGGCTATGGCGAGGTTTTCGTTCTTGGCAAAGATCGCCGGATTGAGGGAGATCTTGTTGCCCATCATCTGGGGCATCGCGGTCATGCTCTCGGTGCCGGCGGCGATCATCACGTCGGCCTCGCCCAGCCGGATGCGCGCCGCAGCGTCGGCCACGGCCTGCAGGCCGGACGAGCAGAAGCGGTTGATGGTGATGCCCGGTACGGTGTTGGGCAGGCCGGCCAGCAGCACGCCGATGCGCGCCACGTTCATGCCTTGCTCCGCTTCCGGCATGGCACAACCGACGATCACGTCGCCGATCTCGTTGGCATCCAGCCCGGGCACCTTGGCCACGACCGCCGCCAGCACGTGGGCCAGCATGTCGTCCGGGCGCACGGTGCGGAACATGCCGTTGCGCTTGGCCACCGGCGTGCGGGTGGCGGCGACGATGTAAGCTTCCTGAATCTGTTTCATCGAATTCTCCTTTGGGGCAGTGAGGAGTAAGGCGTGAGGCGTGAGGAGACCGGCGGCAGCCCCTGTGCGCTGACGATCGCCAGCGCACAGGGGCGCAAACAAGGCCTCCTCGCTCCTTTCTCCTTACTCCTCACTGCAATCAATCAGTTACGCAGCGGCTTGCCGGTTTCCAGCATGTATTGGATGCGCTGCTGGGTCTTTTCGGTCTTGAGCAGATCGACGAACAGCGCCCGCTCCACGTCCAGCATCCATTGCTCGGACACCTTTGCATTGGTATCGACTTCGCCGCCGCACAGGGCAGTGGCTACGGCCCGCCCGACGCGGTAGTCCCACGGCGAGATGAAGCCGCCTTCCAGCATGTTGATGAGCATCATTTCGCAGGTGGCGATGCCGTTGCGTCCGGCCACCTTCACGGCGCGCTGCACCAGCGGCGGCTGATAGCCGGATTCGGCCAGCGCGCGGGCGCGATGGAGCGCCACGTGGAGCAGTTCGCGGGGATTGAAGACGATGTCGTCGGATTCGGTCGCAAAGCCCAGCTCGACGGCCTGCAGCGCGCTCTTGGAAACATTGGCCATCGCGACGGTCTGGAACATGTTCTGGATAAAGGGGAACACGTCGCCGCCGGCCGCCCGGTTCGCCAGGGAAGCAGCGCGCAGCGCCAGTTCCTTGCTGCCGCCGCCGGCCGGGATCAGGCCGACCCCGACTTCCACCAGACCGAGATAGCTTTCCAGGGCCAGTACACGATGCGTGGCGTGCATTGCAAACTCGCAACCGCCGCCCAGCGCCATTCCCTGCACCGCCGCCACGGTGGGCACCAGTGCGTGCTTCAGGGCCATCGCGGCCCGCTGGAACTTGGCAACGGTCTTTTCAAGCAGGTCGAACTGGCCCGCCTTGCAGGCATCGGCCACCTGCTGAAGATCCGCGCCGACGGCAAAGGGCGCCTCGTGCCACAGCACCAGACCGTCCAGGTCGCGCTCGGCGCGGGCAATGGCTTCGAGCACGCCGTCCAGCACCTCGTCGCCAATGGCGTGCATCTTCGACTTGAAGGACAGGATGCCGATGCGGGCGTCCTTGGCAGGCAGCGTCCAGAGACGCACCCCGGCGTTTTCCCAGAGCGTGACGCCGGCATCCGGCTCGGCGGCGCCGAAGACTTGCTCCGGATAAAGCTGGCGACCATAAACCGGCAAGGTCGAGCGCGGCTTGAGGACCGACGCGGAGGCGCTCCACGAACCTTCGGGCGCATGCACGCCGGTGCGACCGTCGAACACCCATGCCGGCAGCGGCGCCGATGTCATGGCGAGGCCGGCGTCGATATCGGCCTTGATGGCGTTGGCAATCGTTTGCCAGCCGGCCGCCTGCCAGGTTTCGAACGGGCCTTGCGACCAGCCGAAGCCCCAGCGCATCGCAAAATCCACGTCGCGGGCATTGTCGGCGATGGCGCCAAGCTGGCAGGCACAGTAGTGGAACACGTCGCGGAAGATCGCCCACAGGAATTGCGCTTGCGGATGCTGGCTGGCGTGCAGCTGGGCGAATCGGTCGGCCGGGTTGCGGTTCTTGAGGATGGCCAGCACTTCGGGCGCGACTTCGCCGGCGCTGGGGCGATAGGTGCCACTGGCCAGATCGAGCACGTTGATGACCTTGCCTTCCTTGCGGAAGATGCCGCCCTTGGTCTTCTGGCCGAGCGCGCCTTTGGCGATCAGGCCGGCAAGCCACTCGGGCGACTTGAAATAGGCGTGCCACGGATCGTCGGCGAGGGTCGCATCCATCGTGCCGATGACGTGGGCCATGGTGTCGAGACCCACAACGTCGGCGGTGCGATAGGTGGCGCTCTTGGGGCGGCCGATCAGCGGACCGGTAAGGGCGTCGACCTCGTCGAAACCGAGGCCCATGCGCGCAGTGTGATGCATCACCGCGAGGATCGAGAACACGCCGACACGGTTGGCGACGAAGTTGGGGGTGTCTTTCGCGCGTACGATGCTTTTGCCCAGGCGGGTGGTGAGCCAGGCTTCAAGCGCGTCGATCATCGCCGGCTGGGTGCGGGTCGTCGGGATCAGCTCGACCAGCG
>CALMXT010000125.1 GCA_937871125.1 uncultured Zoogloea sp.
CCCGACGACGATCACGTCGGCGGCGGTGTAGCGGGCCATCATGCCGATCAGCACCGATTTACCCACGCCCGAGCCGGCGAACAAGCCCATCCGCTGGCCGCGGCCGACGGTGAGCAGGCCGTTGATGGCGCGGATGCCGACGTCCAGCGATTGGGTGATCGGCGCCCGCTGGAGCGGGTTGATCGGGCGTGCCTGGAGGGCCCGTGAGTGCCGCACGGCAAGCGGGCCGAGGCCGTCGAGGGGACGGCCGGCGCCGTCCACGACGCGGCCGAGGAGTTCGTCGCCCATCGGCAGGTGCTTGGCGCGGTCGGAGGCGCGACGACGGGGCTCGATGCGCTCGCCGGCATTGAGGGGCGGCTGTGTGGGCTCGACAGGCAGCACGTGGGCGCCGGGCGCAAGGCCGAAGACGTCATCGGTGGGCATCAGGAAGATCTTCTCGCCATGAAAGCCGACGACTTCCGCCTCGACCGACGTGCCGCCCGGTATCACGATCCGGCAACCCGAGCCGAGGGGCAGCTTGAGGCCGGAGGCTTCCATGACCAGTCCGTTGATGCGGGTCAGGCGGCCGGCCATCTGGTAGGGCGGGGTCGCGCCGACAAGCTTGCGGCCGTCGGCGAGAAAGGCCTTCCAGGTTTCGGTGCCGTGTTCCATCAGGCGCCGTCCCCTTCGTCGCCCCACGCGACGCTGCGGCCGAGGTTGTCCATGATGCGTCGCCAGCGGGTTTGAACGGTGGCGTCGATCTGGCTGGCGGTGGCGTCGATGCGCGCGCCACCGCGGGTCACGCTGGCATCTTCGACCAGCCGGTGGCCGGCGTGGGTGAGCTGATCGCCCAGATAGTCGCGCACCATGGCCAGGTCTTCGGGGTTGAGGTGAACCTGGGCGTGGGTCTGGGGCAGTTGGAGAAGCGCTTCGCGGATCATTTCGGCAACGGATTCGGGGTGCACTTCCAGGCTGTGGCGAACCATCTGGCGGGCCACTTCGATGGCGAGGGCAAGCACCTCTTCGGCGACTTCCCGGTCGAGGCTGGTGAGGGAGTTTTCGAGACCTTGAACCAGTCCGTGAAACTGCATCGCTTCCATCCGTCCGCGCGCCGTACCTTCCTCGTAGCCCGCGGCGTAGCCGTCCTTGCGGGCTTCTTCGTGGATGCGCTCGATGTCTTCGGCGGTGGGCAGGTGGATGTCCGGTGCGGTGTCGGGCAGAAGTATCTCTTCCGCGACAGAGGGTGTTTGCGTCGCGGCAGCCGGAGCCGGTTCGGGCTCGACGGCGGCGGTCGGCTCCGGCACGGGGAGCGGCAGTTCGACGTCGGTCGTTGCCGGCGGCGGAGTATCGAAGGAAGGCGGGCTCCAGCGCCGGTAGATGCCGGCGGCCTGATGGTGACTCATGGGCAGGCCAAACCGTTAGATGAAGCCATCGTCGCCATTTCCGCTTGAGAGGGCAATCTGACCTTCTTCGGCCAGGCGGCGGGCCGTCTTGAGAATTTCCTTCTGCTCGGCCTCCACTTCCGAGAGACGCACCGGACCGCGGGATTCCAGATCCTCGCGGAGCATCTCGGCGGCGCGCTGGGACATGTTCTTGAAGATCTTCTCGCGCATCT